>DASVOY010000532.1:0-2867 GCA_036383115.1 Allostellaceae bacterium | reverse complement strand
GAGCGCCGGCCGCAGTCGCTCGTGGCGACGAAGGCGGCGCGCGAGCTGGCGCCGGTGCTGACCGAGGCCTTCGATGCCATCGACGCGGCGGTGCGGCGCGCGCGGGCTCCTCGCGCGGCCACGGCGATGCCGCTGCGGCTTGCCTGCCCGGCGGGCTTCGCCACGGGATGGCTGTTGCCGCGCCTCGACCGCTTTCATCGGCGCGAACCCGGCGTCGCGCTCGTCTTGACGGCCACGGAACGCCTGATCGAGCCCGGGGCGGGGGAGGACACGGATGCCTGCATCCGATTCGGGCGCGCGGGTTGGAGCGGTCGGCTTGCTTGCGATTTTCTCTTCGCCGACCGCCGCATTCCCATCTGCAGCCCGCACTATCTACCGGCCCATCCCATCGACACCAATGCTGTCGATCCGCTCGCCGGCCATACGCTGCTCGAAGCGCTCGCCGGGCTCGATGACTGGCCGGACTGGCTGCGGTGGACGGTCATGGCGGCCGAAGGCGCGCGGCGGCTCAGCTTCGGTGACGAGCGGTTGGCGCTGGAAGCGGCGATGCGCGGCCTCGGCCTCGCGCTCGCCGATCGCGCGGCCGCGGCGGAGGCGATCGCCGGCGGCCGGCTGGTCGCGCCTTTCGACCCGCGCGAGATGCTGCGCGGCACGGCCTGGTTCCTGGTCTATCCCGCGGAAGCGGCAGCCGCTGCAACGCCGGTCGCGGCGTTTCGCTCCTGGCTTCTCGATGAATGCGACGGCACCGCGCTCTAGCGGTCAGCGCCGCGGCAGCAGCCGCGTCACATGCCCCATCTTGCGGCCCGGCCGCGGCTTGCCCTTGCCGTAGAGGTGAACCTTGGCCGTGGGGTCGTCGAGCGCGTCGCGCCACTTCGCGACGTCGTCGCCGATGAGGTTCTTCATGACGGCATCCGAATGCCGCTCGGGCGAGCCCAGCGGCAGGCCGCAGATGGCGCGCACGTACTGCTCGAACTGGCTCGTGATGCAGGCGTCGATCGTCCAGTGGCCCGAATTGTGCGGCCGGGGCGCGATCTCGTTCACCAGGACCTCGCCGCCCCGCGTGACGAACATCTCGACCGCGAGCAATCCCACCATGTCGAGCTCGTCGGCGATGTGGCGGGCAATCGCCTCGGCCCGCATCGCGATGTCCGGCGCGATGCGCGCCGGCGCGATGGTGGTGTCGAGGATGTGGTGGCTGTGCTGGTTCTCCACCGGCACATAGGTCGAGGAGGCGCCGCTCATGCCGCGCGCCACGATCACCGAGATCTCGCAGGCGAAATCGACGAAGCTCTCGAGGATGCCGATCTCGGCGCCCATTTGCCGCCACGCGGCGGCGAGGTCGCTGTCGGGCCGGATCATCACCTGACCCTTGCCGTCATAGCCGAGCCGCACCGTCTTGAGCACCGCTTGCGGTCCGATGTCGCGCACGGCGCGCATGAGCGCCTCCTCGCTCGTCACTTCCTGGTAGCGCGCCGTCGCGACCTCGATCGACCGCAGGAAATCCTTCTCCTTGAGCCGGTCCTGGGCGATGCGCAGCACGTCCGGCCCGGGCCGCACCGGCTTCAGCCCGGCCAAGAACTCGGCGGTCTCCGCGGGCACGTTCTCGAACTCGAAGGTGACGATGTCGACCGCATCGGCGAAGGCGGCGAGCGCGGCGCGGTCGGTGTACTCGGCGGTGGTGGCGTAGGGCGTCACCTGCTTGGCTGGGCTGTCGCTGTCCGGGCAGAAGATGTGGCAGCGATACCCGAGCGTCGCGGCGGCCAGCGCCGTCATGCGGCCGAGCTGGCCGCCGCCCAGGATGCCGATCGTCGCGCCGGGCTCGATCATCAGCCCTCGGGGCGCTCCGCCACCGCCTCGGTCTGCTCGCGCCGCCAGCGGTCGAGCGCCGCGGCGACGGCCTTGTCGCCGAGCGCCAGGATCGATGCTGCCAGCAATGCGGCGTTGATCGCCCCCGCCTTGCCGATGGCGAGCGTGCCGACCGGCACGCCGCCCGGCATCTGCGCGATCGACAGCAGACTGTCCATGCCCTTGAGCGCGGCGCTCTCGATCGGCACGCCCAACACCGGCAGCGGCGTCATCGCCGCGACCATGCCCGGGAGATGCGCGGCGCCGCCGGCGCCGGCGATGATGACCTTGAGGCCGCGCTGGCGCGCCCCCTCGGCGTAGGCCACAAGCCGCTTGGGCGTGCGATGGGCCGAGACGATGCGCCGCTCATGGGCGACGCCGAGCTTCTCCAGCGTCTCCGCGGCATGGCGCATCGTCTCCCAATCCGACTGGCTGCCCATGATGATGCCGACCGCCGGCTGCGGGTCGCTCATCGCCGCGTTACTCTCTCCGCCCGAGGACGGCGCGCATTATAGGAACGGCCAGGGCGAGGGCAAGGCGCCATCCCGCCGCGGCCGACGGGAGAAATCCAATCCGGTCGTACACCACCGGAGGGTGACAGGAGCTTGAACGGCCAGGGATTTCTGGCATACTCCGCAAGTTGAAGGGATCGTGGGCGGCCTATTGCCATGGACATCCAACAAATGAAGCCGGCCCTGGGCCGCGCCGCTACGCGCAAGGCCGAGGCCCGGAAGGCCGTCGACGCGCCCGCCTCGGCGCCGGCCCCGACCCCGCCCGACTCGCTGACCCTTGCCGGCATTGCCGATGTCGAGCTCACGCCCCGGCTGCGCCAGGCGATCACGGATTTGCTCGGCGAGATGGAGCAGCTGCGGCGCGAGCTGGGCGAGGCGCGCGCCCGAATCGGCTATCTCGAGCGGCTGGCCGACGAGGATCCGCTCGTTCCCGTGGCGAACCGCCGCGCCTTCATCCGCGAGCTCACGCGCATGATGTCCTTCGCCCAGCGCTACGGCACCGCAGCGAGC
>DASVOY010000531.1:0-3949 GCA_036383115.1 Allostellaceae bacterium | reverse complement strand
ACCGCGTCTATGTGCGCGGCGGCAACGGCGCCATGATCCCGATCCGCGCGCTCGCCGAGGCCCGCTCGGTCCAGGGCCCGCAGGCCGTGATCCGCTACAACGGCTTCCGCAGCGCGGTCATCAACGGCGCCGCCAAGCCCGGATTCAGCTCCGGCCAGGCGCTCGCCGCCATGGAGCGCGTCGCCGGGACGACGCTGCCCGCGGGCTACAGCTACGAATGGACCGGTACGGCGCTCCAGGAAAAATTCGCCAGCGGCAAGACCCCGATCGTGCTCGGGCTGGCCGTGCTCTTCGCCTATCTGTTCCTGGTGGCGCTCTATGAGAGCTGGAACATCCCCCTTCCCGTGCTGCTGTCGGTGAGCGTCGGCATCCTCGGCGCGATCGCCGCGGTGGCGCTCGCGGGGCGCAGCTTCGACGTCTACGCCCAGATCGGGCTCGTGGTGCTGGTCGCGCTCGCGGCCAAGAACGGCATCCTTATCGTCGAGTTCGCGGTCGATGAGCGGCGCGCCGGCCGCAGCATCAGGGACGCGGCCATCGAAGGGGCGCGGCTGCGGTTCAGGCCGGTGATGATGACGAGCTTCGCCTTCATCCTGGGCCTGCTGCCCTTGGCGATCGCCGAAGGCGCCGGCGCCGCAAGTCGCCGGGCAGTGGGCACGCCGGTCGTGGGTGGCATGCTTGCAGCGGCGTGCTTCGGCATCTTCGTGATTCCGATGCTCTATGTCGTCTTCCAGTCGCTGCGCGAGCGGACCGGCCGCCGCGCCACGCGGCGCCCTTCGCCGCAAGCGGCACCGGGCGATTGAGCAGCGGGATCACCGCCGGCGCGGCGGCCCGTAATAGAAAAGCGTGTCGGTGCGCATGCCGTCGCGCTCGGCGGTGGCGGCGAAGGTGACGGCGTCGTCGCCGCCGATGGCCGCCGCGGGATAGAGCGGGAAAGCGGCGAGGCGAGCGCCATCCGGCAGCGCGTCGCCGACCGCCGCGATGCGCCTCAGGCCTTGGCCGGCGGCGAGATAAACCGCGAGCGCGTTGGGCCCGCCTTCGACCGCAGCGATGAAGGCGATCGAGCCGGCCTGGCTCAGCAGCGGCCATGAGGCGAAGGCGGCGAAGCTGCCGCCGCCGGGCGCGGCGTCGCCCAGCGCCGCCACCGCGCGCGGCGTGTCGCTGTCGATGGCGAACACCGCGCCGTCGGGTCCGCCTTGGCGCAGCAGGGCGCTCAAGGCAACCGTGCCGGCATCGTTGAGCTCGAGATGCTCGGAAAAGCGCGCGAAGATGCCGCCGGTCGGGGAGGGGGCGCCCGCCGCGAGCACGAGGCGCGTCTCGCCGCCGCTGGTCATGAAGATGCCGCCGAGGATCGGCCCCTGCTCGATGATGGCGGCGAACGCGACCTCGCCCTTGTTGTTGAGCGCCGGGTTGCCGAAGCTCGCGAAGACGCCGCCGCCGGGCACGGGATCGCCGGCGCCGACGACCTTCTTGAGCCGGCCGCTGTGCGCGACATAGATCGCCTCCTGCGCTTCGCGGCCGCGCCGGATGGCGGCGAGGAAGGCAACGTCGCCGGCCTCGTTGAGGGCGGGCTGCTCGAACTGCGCCAGCGTGCCGCCGGCGATCTCCGGCGCCGCTGCGCCGCTCAAGGCGATGGCTTTGGTCTTGCCCTTCTCGGCCAGGAACACGCCGCTCGTCGCCTTGCCGCCAGTGAGCGCCGCGGCGAAGGCGACCGTGCCGGCATCATTGATCGCCGCCGCCGGCCGCTCGCCGAAGCCGGCGATGCTCTCGCCGCTCGGCACCGCGTCGCCGACCGCGGCGAGCTTGGCGATGCCGCCGGCGCCGGCAAGGAACAGCCCTTCCTCCGCCGGGCTGCGCAGCAGCGTCGCGAAGAACGCCACCTCGCCGCGGCGATTGGATGGCGCGGCGACCGCCTGCCCGCCGATGTCGAAGCGGTCGAAGCTGCCGCCTGCCGGCGAAGGATGGCCGCTGGCGGCGACTGCCTGGAGCACCGGCTCGGCCGGCGGTGCGCTGGCCTCGCCGCCGGGCGGGCGCCCGCCGAAGCCCGCCCACAGCACGGCGAGCCACAGCGCCGCCACCGGAATGAGGGCGAGGCCGACCCGCCGCCGCGCCCCGGCCAGCAATGCGCTCGAAACGGAAAGGCTCGGCATGGCGCGGCTCAGTTCCCGAGCATCCCGGCCTTGAGCGTCTCGATATTGTGCCGCGCCATCTTGAGATAGGTGTCGGCCTCGCCGCCGGGCTTCGACAGGGCATCGGAATAGAGTGTGCCGCCGATGCTGGCGCCGGTCTCCTGCGCGACGCGCTCGATGACGCGCGGGTCGTTCATGTTCTCGACGAAGATGGCACGCACCTTGTCCTGTCGGATCTGCTTGACCAGCCGCGCGATGTCGTCGGCCGACGCCTCCTTGTCGTTGACCCAGCCGCGCGCCGGGATGAGCCGGATGCCATAGGCCTTGCCGAGATACTCGAAGCCGTCATGCGAGGTGATGACCTTGCGCTTCGCCCTGGGCACGGTGGCGATCTCGGCCTTGGCCCAGGCGTCGAGCTTCCTGATCTCCGCGATGTAGTTGTCGGCGCGCGTTTTGAAGTAATCGGCGTTGGCCGGATCGGCCTCGGCCAGTCCGGCGCCGATGTTCCGCGCATAGATCGCGCCATTGGCGAGGTCGTGCCAGGCGTGCTGATCGGTCTTGGGCGCGCCGTTCCCGGCCTCGTGGCCCTCTTCCTCGGATTC
The DNA here is from genome assembly GCA_036383115.1 of Allostellaceae bacterium. Taxonomy (GTDB): domain Bacteria; phylum Pseudomonadota; class Alphaproteobacteria; order ATCC43930; family CGMCC-115725; genus DAHUYF01. Next base: position 1,221 of record DASVOY010000531.1, on the reverse strand, counting down.
GGTGATGGTTCTGGCGCCCTTGCTGGCGACGAGCGTCGTTCCGTTGAAGCCGGATTGCCTGACGAGGCCGGGCAGCCAAGGCTCGAACTCGGGATTGATGTCGTTCATCACCAGCAGCTTCGCCCCGGCGAGTGCGCGAGCGTCGGCCGGCGTCGGCTGGTAGAGCTCGGTGTCGCCATCGCCGCCGACAATGGTGGTGAGCGTGACGCGGTCGCCGCCGATCGTCGCGACCATGTCGCCGAGCACGCTGAAGGTCGCGACCACCCTGAGCGGTTCGGCCGCGGCGCCGCCTGCACCCGACGCGATCGTCAGCGCCGCGATGACGAGGAGCCGGCGCGATATCATGGCACGATCCCTTCACTTTCGAGCATGCCGCCGGCCGCCGCGGGCGAACTGCGGTACCGCGCCGCCAGCAGCGACAGCAGGTAAAGCGCGCCGCCCACGAGCACGATCGTGGGACCCGAGGGCAGGTTGAGGAAGAAGGACAGCAGCAGCCCGGCATAGCCGGCGGCGACCCCCAGCGCCGCGGCGAGCGCCATGCTTGGGCCGATCCGCCGCGTCCAGCAGCGCGCGGCGGCGGCCGGAAGCAGCAACGGCCCCACCGCCAACAAGGTGCCGAAGGCCTGGAAGCCGGCGACGAGATCGAGCACGACGAGCGCCAGAAAGACCATGCGGTAAACGGCGCCGCCGCCGCTCACCGCCTGGAGGAAGCCGGGATCGAAGGCTTCGACCACGAGCGCGCGGTAGAGGGCGGCGAGCACGAGGATGCTGACCGTGGCGAGGATCGCCATGAGCACGAGCGTCGGCATGTCGACGGCGAGGATGGTGCCGAACAGCACATGCATGAGATCGACATTGCTGCCGCGCGCCGTCACCAGCAGCACGCCGACCGCCAGCGACAGGAGATAGAACACGGCGAGGGTCACGTCCTGCTGCTGCGGGCGAGCGCGCGCGAGCAGGCTGGAGAGCGCCGCCACCGCGAGCCCGGTCAGCGCGCCGCCGGCGCTCAGCGCCAGCAGCGAGTAGCCCGCCAGCGCGAACCCCAGCGCGGCGCCGGGCATCACCGCATGCGACAGCACGTCGCCGACGAGGCTCATGCGCCGCGCCAGCAGCAGCACGCCGACGGGCGCGTTGGCGAGCGCGAGCGCGGCGATGCCGACCAGCGCCGTGCGCATGAAGCCATAAGCCGCGAAGGGCTCGACGAGGATTGCGCCCAGGCCT
>DASVOY010000530.1:0-2480 GCA_036383115.1 Allostellaceae bacterium | reverse complement strand
CCGGCCGCCGAGCGCGCTTCGGCGCAGACCGTCGGAGGATCGGCCCGCGGAGACCGGAGTGACGCTGCGCCTGCGCTATCGGCCGCCTTATGACTGGCCGTCGATGCTCGCCTATCTGCAGGCACGCGCGATCGAAGGGATGGAGCTGGTCGAGGACGGGACCTATCACCGCAGTGTCGGGCTCGACGGCGTCATCGGCAGCGTCGAGGTCGCGCACCTGGCCGAGTGCGAGAGCCTCGCCGTCACGATCCGCTTTCCCAGCGTACGCGCGCTGCCGGCAATCGTCGCACGCGCGCGCCGCGTCTTCGATGTCGGCGCGGATATCGAGACGATCGGAGCGCATCTCTCGCGCGACCCGTTGCTCGCGCCCCTGGTGGCGCGGCGTCCGGGCCTGCGCGCGCCGGGCGGCTGGGACGGGTTCGAGCTCGCGGTGCGCGCCATCCTCGGTCAGCAGGTCACCATTGTCGCGGCGCGTCGGCTCGCCGCGAAACTCGTTGCGCTCCATGGCGAGGCGCTGCCGAGCAGCAGTGGTGCTCACCCAGGCCTGTCGCGCGTCTTTCCCTCGCCGGAGCGTCTTGCCGCGGCCGATCTGAGCGGGCTCGGAATGCCGGGCGCGCGCCGGGCGGCCTTGAAGGCTCTAGCCGAAGCCGCCGCGACGGATCCACAGCTGTTCCGCCCGTTCGGCACGATCGATGAAGCAATCGCGCGGCTGCGCACCATCCGCGGTATCGGCGAGTGGACGGCCCAATATATCGCCCTGCGGGCCCTGCGCGAGACCGACGCGTTTCCGGCGTCTGACATCGGCCTGCTTCGCGGCGCCGCCGTCATCGACGGAACGCGCCCGACTCCTGCCGGTCTTCTCGATCGCGCCGAGCCGTGGCGCCCGTGGCGCGCCTACGCCGCGCAACATCTCTGGGCCGCCGACGCGGCCGCAACCGCAGCGACATTGGAGCCGCTTCATGGCTGACATCATGCGCCTGCTGATCGATTGGACCAACACGCCGATTGGCGAGTTGGCCATCATCACCGACCAGGACGGAAATCTGCGCGCCGTCGATTGGACGGACCATGACGAGAGCATGCGCCGCTTGCTCCGCCTGCATTATGGCGCGGGCGGCTTCGTGCTCGATCCGGCGCGCGATCCCGGCGGCATGACCCAGGCGATCGACAGCTACTTCGCGGGCCGGCTCACGGCAATCGACGGACTGCGCGTGGAGACCGCCGGCACCGCGTTCCAGCGCGCGGTCTGGCGCGCGCTGCGCGAAATTCCGTGCGGCACGACGATTTCCTATGCCGCGCTCGCGCAACGAATCGATCGACCGGCCGCGGTCCGTGCCGTCGGCCTCGCCAATGGAGCGAATCCGGTCGGAATCGTCGTGCCTTGTCATCGCGTCGTCGGTTCCGACGGCGCGATGACCGGCTATGGCGGCGGGATCGAGCGCAAGCGCTGGCTGCTGGCACATGAGCGAGCCGCGCACCCGCCTTGTGCAAGCGCGGACACGAGCACCGATGCCGGGCCCGTCGCCGGACGACACGGGAGAGGAGCCGGGCCGAGTGACCCGCCCGAAGTCGGGAGGTAGTGTTACGTACCGCTGCGCTGCGCGCGGTCGTCGATGGCGAGAGCGGCCTGCACGCGCTGATCGCTTTCGATGCTCTCGGCGAGGCGCACACGCATCGCGGCAACGCAGATCGCGAGCGGCGCGGACGCGGCGGGCGCGGCGGACGGGTATGGAATCATCGCGTCGCTCGCGCGGTAGATCTCACCGATCCAACCGCCGAAGCCGCCTTGGCAATCGGTGAGCTGGCCGAGGCGATGGATGGTCCAGCCTTCGGGCACCAGCCTGAGCGCCGCGTCGAGCGAGCGTGTGTAGAGCGGCACCGGCTTCGCCGTGCCGAAGAGACGCTGAATGGCGTAATCGAGGTACTCGCTGCCCTCCTTGGCGCTCTGCAGCGTCGTCACGAGCTTTGCCAATTCCATCGTACGACCTTTTTTGCGTTTCGGAGCGACGAAACGCTACCGGCCATGCTCCGAAAGGCGGAGGGTCAAAATAATGTCAGTTCCGCGCTTTGGTTGGGGCAGCTGGAAGCCGCGCAACCTCGGCGAGAGGCAGGCGCACGCGCATGAGCAATCCGCTGGGGCGGCGGTTCTCCGCATCGATCGTGCCACCGAGCGCTTCGACATTGCGCCGCGCGATCCATAAACCAATGCCGAAATGCGAATTCTGCCCGTCGCCGGCGCCTTCGGACGGCGCGCGCAGCGAGAAATAGCGCTCGAAGATGCGTGTGAGATTCTCCGGCGGAATGCCCGGCCCGCTGTCGCCGATCAACAGCTCGGCAAGCCCGTCGATCGCCTCCAGGCGCACACCGATGCTTTCACCCTCGGGCGAGAACGAGACGGCGTTGTCGAGCAGGTTCTCGATGACGGTCTCGACCATCTCCTCATTCGCATGGATCATGACGCCGGGCGCGATATGGCCCTT
>DASVOY010000529.1:0-2136 GCA_036383115.1 Allostellaceae bacterium | reverse complement strand
CAGGCGATAGCACGCGGCAAGGTTCGTCCGCGTCTTGCGCTCCTCCTCGCTCGCCGGCGCGTTCGAGAGCCGCCGCCCGCCGCCCATGGCCACCGTCTTCTGCATGTCGTGCTCCTTGAATTGCTTGGTCGCCGTTATCCGAAGGCCGCCTTGACCCGCTCGGGCGCCAGCGGCAGGTCGCGCAGCCGCGCGCCCGTCGCATGCGCCACCGCGTTGGCGATGGCGGCGGCCATGGGACCCTGCGCCGCCTCGCCGGCACCCAGGGATTTCTCCGTCGGGCGGTCCAGCACCGTGACCTGGACGACCGGCACTTCCGGGAAGGTCAGGATCGGATAACCCTGCCAGTCGCGCGAGATGATACCCTGGCGGTCGAATCCGACCCGCTCCTTGAGTGTCCAGCTCGTCGCCTGGATGATGCCGCCTTCGGTCTGATTGATGAGCCCGTTGGGATTGACGACCTGGCCCGCATCGATGGCGGCCGTGGCCTTGGTCACGCGCACGGCGCCGCTGTGGCGGTCGACCTCGGCGTCCACGACCACCGCCACATAGGCGGAGAGGTTCTTGTACTTGGCGAAGCCGATGCCGCGGCCGCGCCCGGTGAGGCCAGGCAGGTTGGGCTGCCAGCCGGCATGCGTTGCCGCCGCCTGGATCACCTGGAAGGCACGCTGGTCATTGAGATGGCGCAGCCGGAACTCGACCGGGTCGACCTTGGCGAGCTTGGCAAGCTCATCCATGAAGGATTCGATGGCGAAGACATTGGCGTAGCCGCCGAGGGCGCGCAGCGCCGAGACGCGGATCGGCATGGCCGGGATGAAATGATGCGTCACGCGCTGGCGCGGGAAGTCGTAGAGCGGAACGGCGTTGCGGTCGCCGCCGCCGGCGGGCTGCGGGATGATCTCAGGCTTGCCCGGCGATTTCGGCTGGGCCAGGTGCCAGGCGGCGAGCAGGTTGACGCCGTCCTTCTGTCCCGGCCGCGTGCTGTGCGTGTTGGTCCAGACGTCATGCGTCCAGTCGGCGATCATGCCCTTGTCGTCGAGGCTGGCATGGAGCGACACGGTCATCGCCGGGCCGAAGGGCTCCCAGCCGAACTCGTCGCCACGCATCCACTGCACCTTGACCGGGCGGCTATCGACCGCGCGGGCGAGCAGCGCCGCGTCGAGCGCCACATCGTCGGCGCCGTTATGCCCGTAGCAGCCGGACCCCTCGCGATGAATGCACCGGACCCTGGCCTCGTCGAGGTCGAGCGCCTTGGCAAGATCGCGGCGCAGCGGGAAGACGCCCTGGCTGTGCGTCCACACCGTGAGCGCGCCGTCCTTCATCTGCGCCAGCGCGCAGGATGGCCCGATCGAGGCATGCGCCGTATAGGGGCGCGTGTATGTCGCGTCGAGCGCGGCGCGCGCGGACGGCGCCGGGCCGGCGCCTTTCTCGCTGACGACGTGGTCCTCCGCCGGCAGCCCCTTCAGATAGCGGTAGATGTCGTCGGGGGCGGGGAGGGATGGGTCCGCCTGCCAACGCGCGGCGTCGCTGAGCGCGTCGCGCGCGGCGATCGCCTGCTCCTCGCGCTCGGCGACGACGCCGAGGAAGCGGCCGTCGCGCACGACCGCAACGACGCCCGGCATCTGCTTCACCCGCGACTCGTCGAACGATACGAGCTGTGCGCTATAGCTGGGCGGGCGCAGGATGCGCCCGAACAGCATGCCGGGCAGCCGCATGTCCTGGATGTAGGCGACCCCGCCCGTGACCTTGGCCGGGATGTCGATGCGCGGCTTGCTCGTGCCGATGAGATTCAGCGCCTCGGGCGGCTTGGGCGATACCTTCGCCGTCACCTCGCGACGAAGGTGTGCCTGCGGGCTCAGCTCCCAGTACGTTACGGACTTGCCCGCAGGGCCTCGTATCGTACCGTCCTCGACGCCGAGCCGATCATTGCCGGACCCGAAGCGCTCGCTTGCAAGGCTCAGCAGGATCGCCCGCGCCTCGGCGCAGGCGTAGCGCAGCGCGGTGCCGCCATACTCGATCGACTGGCTGCCCGAGGTGAAGCCCTCGTCCGGCGTCTCAGCGGTGTCGCCGGAGACCATCCGGATGCGCCGGGGCGCGACGTCGAGTTCGTCGGCGACGATCTGCTCGAAGGCGGTGAGG
>DASVOY010000528.1:0-1546 GCA_036383115.1 Allostellaceae bacterium | reverse complement strand
GCCTCCGGGCTGACCCGCGCGCAGATTTCGGTGCCGTCGACGATGAAATAGACCATGGTCTCCATGCCCATCGGCTCGACCACGTCGACCGGCATGGTGAACTCGGCGCCGGCGCTGTAGGCGCGCGTCTCGGTGATGTGCTCCGGACGCAGCCCCAGCACCGCGGCGCGGCCGGCATAAGGCCGATAGGCGGCCACGCGCTCCGCCGGCACCGGCAGCGACAGGCCGTCGTTCAGCTTGACCGCGAGCGCGCCCGACGCCTCGACCAAGCGGCAGGGGACGAAGTTCATCGCCGGCGAGCCGATGAAGCCGGCGACGAAGCGCGTCCTCGGCATGTGATAGAGCTCATGCGGCGTGCCGATCTGCTCGATCCGGCCGCCATTCATCACCACGACGCGGTCGGCCAAGGTCATCGCCTCGACCTGGTCGTGGGTGACGTAGACCGTCGTCGTGCGCACCTGCTGGTGCACCTTCTTGATCTCGGTGCGCATCTGCACGCGCAGCTTGGCGTCGAGGTTGGAGAGCGGCTCGTCGAAGAGGAAGACCTTGGGGTTGCGCACGATGGCGCGGCCCATGGCGACGCGCTGGCGCTGCCCACCGGAGAGCTGGCGCGGCCGGCGCTCCAAGAGCTCGGTGATGTCGAGGATGCGCGCCGCGCGCTCGACGCGCTGCTTGATCTCGGCCTTGGGGAATTTCTTGAGGCGCAGGCCGAAGGACATGTTCTCGAACACCGTCATGTGCGGGTAGAGCGCGTAGTTCTGGAATACCATGGCGATGTCGCGGTCCTTGGGCGGCAGGTCGTTGACGATCTGCCCGCCGATGACGATGTCGCCAGCGCTCGTCTCCTCGAGCCCGGCGATCATGCGCAAGGTCGTGCTCTTGCCGCAGCCGGACGGTCCGACCAGCACGACGAATTCCTGGTCGGCGATGTCGAGGTCGATGCCGTGCACGACCTCGAGATCGGCAAATTTCTTGACCACCTTGTTGAGCGTCACTTGCGCCATGGCGCTATCCCTTCGTGGCGCCGGCGGTGAGGCCGGCGATGTAGTAGTCCATGAGGAAGGCGTAGATGATGAGCGGCGGCGCGGCGGCGAGCAGCGCCGCCGTCATGATCATGCCCCATTGGTAGACATCCGCCTTGACCAGGCTGGTGATGGTTCCCGCCGTCAATACCAGCTGGTCCGAGCTGTAGATGAAGGCCATCGGATAGACGAAGGCCGCCCAGGAGACGGTGAACGCGAAGATCGTCGCGGCAATGAGGCCGGGCAGCGCCACCGGGATGAAGATCTTGAACAGCATCTGGAGGTGGTTGGCGCCGTCGATCAGCGCCGCCTCGTCGAGCTCCTTGGGGATGCTCTGGAAGTAGCCGATCATGATCCAGGTGCAGAACGGCACCGTCAGCGTCGGGTAGACCAGGATCAATCCCCAATAGGAATTGAGCAGGCCGAAGGCGCCCACCACCTTGAAGAGCGGCAGGAAGAGCAGCGAGTCCGGCACGAGGTAGGTGAGGAACACGCCCGTGGCGAGGATGCCCGAGCCCCAGAAC
>DASVOY010000527.1:0-10570 GCA_036383115.1 Allostellaceae bacterium | reverse complement strand
GCGTAGCGAAGGGGAGCAGTCGAAGGACGCACCGACCCCGATCCAGCGCCAGTCGCTGTGGCTAGAGCGCACGCCGCTTCTTCGGCTTGGACGGCTCGTCGCCCCAGCCGGGCACGCCGGCGGCGACGAGCGCCTTCTTTTGCCGCTTAGCGAGGTCGCCGGCGTCGAAATCGTCGATCAGCTCGTGGAACAGGCGGTACCAATTGATCTCGGCCTTCAGATGCATGAAGACCGAGCCGAGGCCGATGGCGGCACGGTCCATGAACACGAATTCGCGCGGCGGCTTGACGCCGCCGAGGCGGCGGATCTCGCGATGGACCTCCTCGGCGACGTCGCGGCCATAGGCGCCTTCCTTCTCCTGGATGCGCCGCTTGCGGTCGTCGAGCAGCGGCGCGTAGAGGAAATTCGCCCAGCGGTTCAGCACGGCGATCATCTCGCGCGACAGGTTGCGGAAGCCCCAGCTCTCATAGGCCTTGACCGCGAGCGCCGGATCGTCGCGGTCGAGCGCGTGATAGAGGTCGATGACGCCCTCGACGAAGGGCGGGGGGAAGATGCGCACGCAGCCGAAATCGAGCAGGTTGACGCCGCTGTCCGGCCGCACGGTGTAGTTGCCGAGATTCGGGTCGCCGTGGATGACGCCGTAGTAATAGAACGGCACGTACCAGGCGCGGAACATGTGGCGGGCGATATCGTTGCGCCGCGCCGCCGACGCCGTCTTCACCGCCTCGAGGAAAGGCGTGCCCTCGAGCCAGGTCATGGTGAGGAGGCGGTTGGTCGACAGCTCCGCCACCGGCTCGGGAATGGCGACATCGGGCTCGTCGGCATGCATCAGGCGGTAGAGCCGCATATGCGCCGCTTCGCGTTTGTAGTCGAGCTCCTCACGCAGGCGCTCGGCGATCTCGGCATGGATCTCGTCGGTGGTAATGGCACGGTCGTAGCGCTCGTAGAGGGACATGACCAACTTGAGCTGGCTCAGATCGGCCTCCACCGCCGAGGCCATGTCGGGATATTGCAGCTTGCAGGCGAGCGCGCGCCCGTCCAGCGCCACGGCGCGATGCACCTGGCCGAGCGACGCCGCGCGCGCCGCCTCGTGCTCGAAGCTCTTGAATTTCGCCGGCCAGTCGGGACCGAGCTCGCTCGCCATGCGCCGGCGGACGAAGGGCCAGCCCATCGGCGGCGCGTTGGCCTGGAGAGATGCCAGCTCGCCGGCATATTCCTTGGGCAGCGCCTCGGGAATGGTGGCGAGGAGCTGCGCCACCTTCATCAGCGGCCCCTTGATGCCGCCCAGCGCCGCTTTCAGGTCGGCGGCGTGCTGCGTGCGGTCGAGCGGCAGTCCGAGATAGCGCGCCCCCGCGATCCGCGCCGCGAGCCCGCCCATCGCCGTCGACACCCGCGCGTAGCGCCGCACCCGCCCCGGAAGATTGTCGCCGTCGCTCTCGGCCACGCTCAACCCATCTTTTCCAGCTCGTCGATGAAGCCGGAGATCACCGAAAGGCCCTTCTTCCAGAAATTCGGATCGGACGCGTCGAGGCCGAAGGGGGCCAGGAGCTCGCGATGACGCCGCGTCCCGCCGGCGCCGAGCATGTCGAGATATTTCTCGGCAAAACCGGGGGCCGCACCCTGGTAGACCGCATAGAGCGAATTCACCAGGCAGTCGCCGAAGGCATAGGCGTAGACGTAGAACGGCGTGTGGATGAAGTGCGGGATGTAGGTCCAGTAGTGCCGGTACTCGTCCTCGAACGCGATCGCCGGCCCCAGACTCTCAGACTGCACCGCCATCCAGATCTCGCCGATGCGGTCGGGCGTCAATTCGCCCTGGCGCCGCTCGTCATGGACGCGGCGCTCGAACTCGACGAAGGCGATCTGGCGCACCACGGTGTTGAGCATGTCCTCGACCTTGGACGCCAGCATGGTCTTGCGCCGCTTCGGGTCTTTCTCCCCCTTCAGCATCGCCTGGAAGGTCAGCATCTCGCCGAACACCGACGCGGTCTCGGCCAGCGTCAGCGGCGTGTCCGCCATGAGCGCCCCCTGCGGCGCCGCCAGCACCTGGTGCACGCCGTGGCCCAGCTCATGCGCCAGCGTCATCACGTCGCGCGTCTTGCCCTGATAGTTCAGCAGCAGATAGGGATGTACGCTTGGCACGGTCGGATGGGCGAAGGCGCCGGGCGTCTTGCCAGGCCGCACCGGCGCGTCGATCCAGCTTTGGTCGAAGAAGCGGCGGCCGACGGCGGCAAGCTCGGGCGAGAAGGCGCCATAGGCATCGAGCACGATGCGCTCGGCCTCGGGCCAGGGGATGACGCGGTCCTCCTGCTCCGGCAGTGGCGCGTTGCGATCCCAATAGGGCAGCTTGTCCGCGCTGAACCATTTCGCCTTGAGCCGGTAATAGCGGTGCGAGAGCGCGGGATAGGCTTGGCGCACCGCCGAGATCAACGCGTCCACCACCTCGTCCTCGACGAAATTGGAGAGGTTGCGCGATGAGATCGGGCGCTTGAAGCCGCGCCAGCGATCCTCGATCTCCTTGTCCTTGGCGAGCGTGTTGGTGACGAGCGCAAAGAGGCGGGTATTCCTGCCGAAGACCTCGCCCAGCGCCTTGGCCGCGCGCTTGCGCGTGGTGCCATCGGCATCGGAGAGGAGATGCAGCGCCTCGGCGCTGGTCAGCTCCTTGCCGTCGATCGGGAAGCGCAATCCGGCCATCGTCTCGTCGAAGAGCCGCGTCCAGGCGGCGCGCCCCGCGACATATTTCTCGTGCAGCAGCTTCTCGATGTCGTCGCTGAGCTGGTGCGGCCGGAAGGCGCGGGTATCGCGCAGCCATGGAGCGTAGCGCGCCAGCTCCGGGCTGCGCAGCTTCTGGTCGAGCGCGGCGTCGTCGATCCGGTTGAGCTCGAGCGTGAAGAACAGCATCACGGTGGAGATGGCGTTGACCCGCTCCTGCATGTTCTGGAAGAAGCGGCCGATCTCGGGATCGCTCATGTCGCCGGCATAGACGAGCGAGGCGTAGCTCATGACACGCCCGAGCGTCTCCTGTAGCCGCTCGTAGCCGGCGATCGCCTCGCCCAGCGCGGCGCCGCTCAAACCCGCGAGCTTGCCCTCATAGCGCTGGCGGAAACCCCCAGCCTCCGCCTCGGTGCGCTCCAGGTCGCGCTTGAGCTCGGGGCTGTCGCGACCGGGATAGAGATCGGCGAGATTCCACTCGGGCAAGGGCCCGAGCGCGTTTGCCGAGGATGTCGGATCGGGTTTCTTTTCGTTGGGCCGCGACGCCATGGCTTGCTCCTTGGATGTCGGCTCTGCATATAGGCCGGGCGGGAGCGGACGCCAAGCTTCCGCCGCGGCGCCGGAGGCCCTAAAAGGCTGACCAACGCGCTCCGACCGAAGCGATCGGCGACGGGGCCGGAGGAGAGGGAACGCATGGATTACCACACCTGCCCGAACCTCGCCGCGATGTTCTTCGAATGGGCGGCGCAGCGCGGCGATCTGCCCTTCCTCTGGGCGAAGCGCGACGGCGTCTATCGTCCGGTCACCTGGGGCGAGGCGGCCCGGCAGGTGAGCGCGCTGGCGCGCGGGCTGCGCTCGCTCGGCATCCGGCGCGGCGACCGGATCGGCCTCGTCGCCGAGAACCGGCCGGAATGGACCATCGCCGACCTCGCCATCATGGCCGCCGGCGCGATCACCGTGCCCGCTTATACCACGAACGCGGTCGAGGACCATCGCCATGTCCTCTCGAACAGCGGCGCCCGGGCGGTCATCGTCTCGACGGCGGCGCTGGCGCATCGCGTCATGCCGGCCGCCGATCAGATCTCCACCATCCACAGCATCATCACCATGGAGCCGCTGACCAGCGGCCAACTCTCGCATGCCGACGTCTATCTCTGGGACGAGGTGATGGCGCAGGGCGCCGCTATCCCGGACGAGGTCGCGTCCTGGGTCGCGGCGATCGGGCGCGACGACGTCGCCTGCCTCATCTACACCTCCGGCACCGGCGGCGTGCCCAAGGGCGTGATGGCAACGCATGCCAACATCATGGCCAATTGCTATGGCGCCTTTCGCCTGCTCGAGACGATCGGCCTCGGCGAGGAGGTCTTCCTGTGCTTCCTGCCGCTGTCGCATTCCTACGAGCACACCGCCGGCATGATGTTCCCGATATCGCTCGGTGCGGAGATCTATTTTGCCGAGGGCGCCGAGACACTCGCCGCCAACATGCAGGAGGCGCGCCCGACCATCATGACGGCGGTGCCACGCCTCTACGAGACGCTGCATCAGCGCATCCTGAACGGCATCGAGCGCCAGGGCGGCCTGCGCGCCAAGCTCTTCCGCCGCGCCGTCGCGCTCGGCGGCAAGCGCTACGACGATCCCGCGAGCCTCACCATCGGCGAGCGGCTCCTCGACGTCATCCTCGATCTGCTGGTGCGCCGCAAGGTGAGCGCGCGCTTCGGTGGGCGGCTGAAGGCAATGGTGTCGGGCGGCGCGCCCCTCAACCCCGAGATCGGCCGCTTCTTTCTCGCCCTTGGCGTGCCGCTGCTGCAAGGCTACGGCCAGACCGAGGCCTCGCCGGTGGTAAGCGCCAACCCGCCCAAGCGCATCAAGATCGATACGGTCGGGCCGCCGCTCGAGGGCGTCGAGGTGCGGATCGCCGAAGATGGCGAGATCCTCGTGCGCGGCGATCTCGTGATGAAGGGTTATTGGAACGACCCGGAGGCGACCGCCCGCGCGCTCGCCGATGGCTGGCTGCACACCGGCGATGTCGGCCTGCGCGACGAGGACGGTTACATCAAGATCACCGACCGCAAGCGCGACTTCATCAAGAACTCCGGCGGCGACATGATCTCGCCAGCGCGCGTCGAGGGCTATCTGACGCTGCAGCCGGAGATCGGCCAGGCAATGGCGTTCGGCGACCGCCGCCCCTACCTCGTGGCGGTGATCGCGCCAAAGCCGGAATTCCTCGACGGCTTCGCGGCGCGGCGCGGCGCCAAGCCAGGCGACCGCGCCCTCGCCGCCGATCCCGAGCTGCACAAGCTGATCGGCGCGGCGGTGGCGCGGGTCAACGCCGAGCTCTCGCCGGTGGAGCGCGTGCGGCGCTTCATCATCGCCGATGAGCCCTTCACCGTCGCCAACGGCCAGATGACGCCGACGCTCAAGATCAAGCGCTTCGCCATCCGCCAGGCCTATGGCGGCGCGCTGCAAGCGCTCTACGAAGCCAATCGCTGACGAGGGCGGCCGCTCTCTTTGGGACGATGTCGTCTCGCCCCTACGGGCGGGTTCTTCGCCGACGCCCGAAATTGCTCCCGAGCAGAAGAAATCGACGCACATCCCAGCGCGGCGCTACTGTCGCGCTGCGCGATCCGTGGCGCTGTGCAGGCAACCGCTATTATTACCATTTGGTGCACTGATATCCACTTGGTGGGTGTTTTGCGCACTGAATTTACAATTTCAAGACTTGGACAACACCTTGATCCGTATATTTTGTTTGATGTCCGTACCTTGGCGAGCGGCGATATGTACGTGTCCTGTATCGACTGTCGACTGCGACACAGGCCATGCTTTCGGCCGTTCAGCGACGAAGAGCTGAATGCCATTTCGTCGCTCAAGGCGGACCACGTTTCGCTTCCCGCGAAGAGCGACATCGTCACGGAAGGCGAGGTCGGCGGCAATCTCTATACGCTCTATGAAGGCTGGGCCTTCCGCTACAAGAACCTGCCGGGCGGCGGCCGACAGATCTTCGACCTGTTGCTGCCGGGCGAGATCATCGGGTTGTCATCGGCGCTGCTCGGCACCATCCGGCACTCGGTGCAGGCGCTGACGCCGGTGAGCCTGTGCGTGATGGATGCATACCCGCTGCCCAAGCTGCTGCGGCGGCATGTCGACCTGACCCTCGACCTGCTGCGCTGGCGCGTCGAGGAGGAGCATCGCGCCGATACTCGGTTGGCGCTCCTCGGCCGGCGCAAGCCGCTCCAGCGCGTCGGCTATCTTATGCTCGAGACGGTCGACCGGCTGCGCCGGCTCGATCTCGCCGACGGCACGATGTGCCCGTTCCCGCTGCAGCGCCAGCATCTCGCCGATGCCACGGGCCTGTCGATGATCCATCTCAACCGCACGCTGGCGCAGCTGCGCGACGAGAGGCTCGCCGCGATCGAGGACAAGATGCTGATCATCTTCGACCGGCGCAGGCTCGCGGAATTGTCCGGCTACGAGTCCCTGCAAGTCATCGGGCAGCGCGTGCTGCTCTGAGATTCATGCGACCGCGGCCAGCGGCTCCGTCCCCCCTGTGGGATTAAGCCCGGCTCCTGGAGCCTATCACGGATCAGACGCGATGATAGTCGCGGTACCAGGCGACGAAGCGCGGCAGGCCCTCGTCGATGGGCGTCGTCGGCCTGAATCCCAGGTCCCGCTCGCTCTCGGCGATATCGGCATAGGTCGCGGGCACGTCGCCGGGCTGCATCGGCGCGAGCTCGATGATGGCCCGCTTTCCCAAGGCCTGCTCCAGGATGGCAATGAAGCGCGTCAGCTCCTCGCTGCGATGATTGCCGAGGTTGTAGAGCCGGTAGGGGGGCTCTTTCCGGTCATCGGCCGGCGGCCGGTCGAGGCAGGCCAGCACGCCCGCGACGATGTCGTCGATGAAGGTGAAGTCGCGGCGCATCTTGCCGTTGTTGAAGACCTGGATCGGCCGCCCGGCGAGGATCGCCTCGGTGAAGATCCAGGCCGCCATGTCCGGCCGGCCCCAGGGGCCGTAGACCGTGAAGAAACGCAGGCCGGTCATCGGCACCCGGTAGAGATGGGCATAGCAATAGGCCATCAGCTCGTCCGCCTTCTTGGTGGCGGCGTAGAGCGAGTGCGGCGTGTCGACGCGATCGGCGATCGAGAAGGGCAGCTTGGTGTTGCCGCCATAGACCGAGGACGAGCTGGCGAACACGAGGTGCCTGAGGCGCGGCATCTGGCGGCACGCCTCCAGCACCTCGAGCTGGCCCTGGATGTTGGCGGCAATGTAGGCGTGCGGGTTGGTGAGCGAATAGCGCACCCCGGCCTGCGCCGCGAGATGGATGATGCGGTCGATATCGGGATGCCGCTGGAGCAACGCCTGGAGCGCGCCGCGCTCGGCGAGCTCGAGGCGATGGAAGGCGAAGCCGGGCCGCCGGTCGAGCGCGGCGAGCCGCGCCTCCGTGAGCGAGAGCGCGTAATAGTCGTTGAGATTGTCGACGCCGATCACCCGCTCGCCGCGCCCGAGCAGCGCCGCGCTGGTGTGGAAGCCGATGAAGCCGGCGGCGCCGGTGACGAGGACGGTCATGCCGCTGCGGTATAGCCCGGTCGGCGCGGGAAATCACCTGCCGCGTGCGGCGGCGGGCTGCGGTTGGCAAGCGCACCGTCCGTCGCCTAAGCTTGCTGCAAAGGATAGCAGGGAGGATTGCCATGAAGAGCTACGATGTCGTCGATTTCGGCGCGCCACTGCGCAAGACCGAGAAGCCGACGCCGAAGCCGCAGGGCAGCGAAGTGCTGTTGCGCACGCTGGCCGCTGGCGTCTGCCACAGCGACCTGCACATCTGGGACGGCTGGTACGATCTCGGCGGCGGCAAGAAGCTGACGGTGAAGGATCGCGGGCTCGTCCCGCCGCTCACCATGGGCCACGAGATCGTCGGCGAGGTGGTCGCCTTCGGACCGGAGGCGAGCGGCGTCAAGGTCGGCGACAAGCGAATCGCCCATCCTTGGATCGGCTGCGGCACCTGTGCCGTCTGCCGGCGCGGCGAGGAGCAGCTCTGCATGGCGCCGCGCTTCCTCGGCGTGCACAAGCCCGGCGGCTATGCCGATCATGTGCTGGTGCCGCATCCCCGATATCTTCTCGATCTCGGCAAGCTCACCCCTGCCCAGGCGGCGCCCTTCGCCTGCTCCGGCATCACCACCTACGGCGCGCTGAAGCGCGTCGGGCAAGCCGTCTTCACCGAGCAGCCGATCCTGATCCTCGGCGCCGGCGGGCTGGGGCTCATGAGCTTGGCGCTACTCAAGGCCATGGGCGGCTTCGGCGCCGTCGTTGCCGACATTGATCCCAGGAAGCGCGAGGCCGCGCTCAAGGCCGGCGCCATCGCCGCTATCGATGCGGCCGCGCCCGACGCGGTGGCGCAGGCGCAGGCGGCGGCCAAGGGGCCGTTTGCCGCCGCCATCGATTTCGTCGGGGCCACGAATACGGCAAAGCTGGGCATCGACGCACTGGCCAAGGGCGGGAAGTACGTCATCGTCGGGCTCTTCGGCGGCGACATCACGCTGAGCCTGCCGCTCTTGCCGATGCGCGCCATCACCGTGCAGGGCTCCTATGTCGGCAGCCTTCAGGAGATGAAGGAACTGCTCGCCCTTGTCGCCTCCGGCAAGGTGCCGCCGGTGCCGCTCAGCGAGCGGCCGCTCGAGCAGGCGAACGCCGCACTCGAGGACCTCAAGGCCGGGCGCGTCATCGGCCGCACTATCCTGACGCCGTGACCGCGATATCAAAACCACGAAGGAAACACATGATGCTGATCCGCATGATCGCCGGCGCCGCGGCGCTGCTGCTGACGCCGGCGCTCGCCCAGGCGCAGATCTCCGACGACGTCGTCAAGCTCGGCGTGCTGAATGACATGAGCAGCCTCTATTCTGATGCTACCGGCAAGGGCTCGCTCGTCGCCGCGCAGATGGCGGTGGAGGATTTCGGCGGCAAGGTGCTGGGCAAGCCGGTCGAGGTGATCTCGGCCGACCACCAGAACAAGCCCGATGTCGGCGCCAACATCGCACGGCAGTGGTACGATCAGGATAAAGTCGACGCCATCGTCGACGTGCCGACCTCCTCGGTGGCGCTCGCCGTCCAGCAGATCAGCAAGGAGAAGGACCGCGCCTTTCTGATGTCCGGTCCCGGCACGTCCGACCTGACCGGTCCAGCCTGCTCGCCCGTCGGCGTGCATTGGACCTACGACACCTATGCGCTCTCCCGCGTCGCGGCCAAGGCGATGGTGGAGCGGGGCGCGGACACCTGGTTCTTCATCACTGCCGACTACGCTTTCGGTCATGCGCTCGAGCGCGACGCCGCCGCGATCGTCAAGGAGAGCGGCGGCAAGGTGCTGGGCGACGTCAAGGCGCCGCTCAACACTGCCGATTTCTCCTCATTCCTGCTGCAGGCCCAAGCGTCGGGGGCCAAGGTGGTGGCGCTCGCCAATGCCGGCGGCGACACTCAGACGGCGATCAAGCAGGCCGCCGAGTTCGGCCTGCAGAAGGGCGGGCAGAAGCTGCTGGCGCTGCTCTTCCAGATCACCGACACGCACAGCCTCGGCCTGCAGACCGCCCAGGGCATGATCCTGACCGAGGGCTTTGATTGGGACCTGGATGACCAGACCCGCGCGTTCTCGAAGCGCTTCCTCGCCAAGACGGGCCACATGCCGACGATGATCCAGGCCGGTGTCTACTCCGAGGTCACGCATTACCTGAAGGCAATCCAGGCGGCAAAGACCGACGAGGCCAAGGCAGTCGTCGCCAAGATGCGGGAGCTGCCGATCAACGACTTCTTCGCCCGGCACGGCAAGCTGCGCGAGGACGGGCGCATGGTGCATGATATGTACCTGATGCAGATCAAGACGCCCGCCGAATCGAAGGGCGACTGGGACTTCTACAAGGTCCTGGCGACGGTTCCCGGCGACCAGGCCTACCGGCCGCTCGACCAGGGCGGCTGCCCGCTCGTCGCCAAGCGATAGCGGTATCCGCGCTTGCGCCGCCCCGGTGTCCCCGGGGCGGCGCGGCTCGATCTTGGGAACCAGCCCGCGCTCGCTCCGTTCCCTTGGCGACGTGCGCTGCCGCTCAGTCGCCTCGG
Source organism: Allostellaceae bacterium (assembly GCA_036383115.1). Lineage (GTDB taxonomy): Bacteria > Pseudomonadota > Alphaproteobacteria > ATCC43930 > CGMCC-115725 > DAHUYF01. The sequence continues at coordinate 759 of DASVOY010000527.1, read as the reverse complement.
CGGATCGCGGGGCCGGCAGCCCGAGGGAGATGTCTCATGCTCCGCCGCTCCTTGCGTCCTGCGGCCCGCCGCTCCGTCCTCGCCGTCGCCGTCCTGACGCTTGCATTTTGCGGCGGCACAGCCGCCCAAGCGCGCATGCCCGACGGTTTCGCCGAGCTTGCCGAGAAGCTGACGCCGGCCGTGGTCAACGTCGCCACCATGCACAAGGCCCCGTTGCAGGGCCGCGACGACACCGCCGGGCGGGGCCCGCCGCTCGAGGATTTCTTCCATGAATTCTTCGGCGAGCGCGACGGCAGGGGCGGGCAGGGAGAGGAGGGCGACGACGCGGCGCCACCACCGCCGTCGCGGCAGGTCCAATCGCTCGGCTCCGGCTTCATCATCGACGCGGCCGGGTTGATCGTCACCAACAACCACGTCATCGCCGATGCCGACCGGATCATGGTGACGCTGCCTGATGACACGAACCTGACGGCCGAGGTGGTCGGACGGGATCCCGTCACCGATCTGGCGCTGCTCAAGGTCAGCGCCAAGCAGCCGCTGCCTACGGTGGGATGGGGCGATTCGAACAAGGCGCGGGTTGGCGACTGGGTGCTGGCGATCGGCGATCCCTTCGGCCTCGGCGGGACGGTGACGGCGGGCATCCTCTCGGCGCGCGCGCGCGAGATCAACGCCGGGCCCTATGACGACTTCCTGCAGACCGACGCCTCGATCAACCGCGGCAACTCGGGCGGGCCGATGTTCAACATGGCGGGCGAGGTG
>DASVOY010000526.1:0-1905 GCA_036383115.1 Allostellaceae bacterium | reverse complement strand
CGGCGAGCGCCGTCTTGGCGAGCCGCGCCGAGACACCGACGCGCAAGCCGCCGGTCACCAGCTTCAACAGCGCCCAGCGCCCGGTGGCGTCGAGCGCGTCGAGCCAGCGCTCCAATCGCGCGCCGGCGGTGGCGCGCGTCGCGGCATCGAGGCCCCCGATATCCGCGTCCTCGAGCGCCTGCGCCAGCATCAGCGGGTGGAAGGTCGGGCGGCTGCCGATCTCAGGCCGCGGGCCCTTGCCCTCGAGCCAGGCGAAGAGCTCCGTATAGGGCGGCAGCAGCCCGTGCCAGAGTGCCTCGATGTCGTCGAGCGGCACGTTCTGCCACTCGGCGAGCGCGGTCTTGGCAAGCCGCGCCGAGACGCCGACGCGCAGGCCACCGGTGATGAGCTTCAACAGCGCCCAGCGCCCGGTCGCGTCGAGCGCGTCGAGCCAGCACTCGAGCCGCTCGCCGGCAGTGGCGCGGGTCGCGGCGTCGAGCTCGCCGACGATCTCGCTAAGGCCGGGCACGCGGTTGGCGCCGGGCCGCTCGGGCCAGATCAGCGAGACCGTCTCGGCGAGGTCGCCGACGAAATCGTAGGACCAGGCGAAGAGCTCGGGATCGACGCGGCTCATGACGAGGGCGCGGATCTGCGCCGGCTTCGCCTCGTTGAAGGAAAGCTCGCCGGTGAGCGCGGCCAGCGCCCAGCCGCGCTCGGGGTCCTCGGTCGTGGCGAAATAGTCGGACATCAGGCGCAGCTTGCCGAGCCGCGCCGGGGTGAAGAGCAGCGCGTCGAGCAGGGCAGCGAAGCGGTTCATTCCGCGTCGTCCTCGAATCCCCGGATCGACAGCGCGCGCGCCTTCAAGCCCTTGAGCGCGGCCTGGCGCAGCACCGCCTCCTCGGCGCCGTGCGTCACCCAGATCTCCGGCGCCGCGACATCGTCGAACGTCGCCTGCAGTTCGTCCCAATCGGCGTGGTCGGAGATCACCAGCGGGAGCTCGACGCCGCTCGCCTTGGCGCGCTGCTTGACGCGCATCCAGCCCGAGGCCATCGCCACCACCGGATCGGGCAGGCGCCGCGACCAGAGATCGCTGATCGCCGAGGGCGGCGCCAGGATGATACGGCCTTTCAGCTCCTCGCGCTTGGCGCCTGTCGCCGGCCGCAGCGGCCCGAGCGCCACGCCCAGCTCCTCATAGAGTGCGCAGAGCGGCAGCAGCGCGCCGTGGAGATAGACGGGCTCGACATAGCCGTGCCGGCGCAGCAGCGCCAGCACGCGCTGGCACTTGCCGAGCGCATAGACGCCGACGACGTGGCAGCGCTCGGGGAAAAGCCGGACCGAATGCAGCAGCTTGCCGATCTCCTGCGCGTCCGGCGGATGGCGGAACACCGGCAGGCCGAAGGTCGCCTCGGTGATGAAGACGTCGCAGGCCTGCGGCTCGAAGGGGGCGCAGGTCGGATCGGGGCGGCGCTTATAGTCGCCGGAGACGACGACGCGGCTGCCGGCATGCTCGAGCACGATTTGGGCGCTGCCGAGCACGTGACCGGCCGGCGCGAGACGCACGGCGACATCGCCGAGGCGGGTCGTCTCGCCATAGCGCACCGGCTGCAGCGCGCCGCCGGCTTCCTCGCCGAACCGGCTTTTCATGATGGCGAGCGTCTCAGGCGTGGCCAGGACGTTGCGGTTGTTGGGCCGGGCGTGATCGCCATGCCCATGGGTGACCACGGCGCGCGCCACCGGCCAGGCGGGATCGATGAAGAAATCGCAGGGCGCGCAGTAGAGTCCCTTGGAGGTCGGCTTGAGCCAGGTCTGAGGTGCAGCGGAGGTCATGGGCGACGGTGGATAGGTAGGAAGAGTTGCAGGCGCGGTCAAACCAGAGATCGCTGATCGCCGAGGGCGGCGCCAGGATGATACGGCCTTTCAGCTCCT
>DASVOY010000525.1:0-2226 GCA_036383115.1 Allostellaceae bacterium | reverse complement strand
AGGAGGAATGGGTCCCCGGCAACAAGGCGGTCTACGTCAAGAACACGGACTACGTGCCGCGCAAGGAGCCGCCGAGCTGGGCCGCCGGCGGCAAGGTGGCCAAGGTCAACCGCGTCGAATGGGTCTACATCCCGGATTCCGCCACCGCCGCCGCGGCGATCAACGCCGGCGAGGTAGACTGGTGGCAGCAGCTGCCGCCCGATCTCGTGCCGCTCCTGCAGAAGAACAAGGACGTGGTCGTCGCCAATGTCGACCCGCTCGGCAGTCTCGGCATCATGCGCTTCAACCACCTGCAGCCGCCGTTCAACAACGAGAAGGTGCGCCAGGCGCTGCTCCACATCGTCGACCAGAAGGATGTGATGACCGCCCTTGCCGGCGACGAGAAGAACTGGAAGACCTGTTATTCCTACTACACATGCGGCACTCCGATGGCGAGCGAGGCCGGCGCCGATGCGCTTAAGGGCAAGCGCGATCCAGCCAAGGCCAAGGAGCTGCTGCGCGACGCCGGCTACAAGGGCGAGCGCATCGTCATGATGACCGCGACCGATCAGCCCATCGTCAATTCCCAGGCTCAGGTCGTGTCGGAGGAGCTGCGCCAGGCCGGCATGAATGTCGATCTGCAAGCGATGGACTGGGGCACGCTGATCACGCGCCGCGCCTCGAAGGAGCCGATCGACAAGGGCGGGTGGAACATCTTCTTCACCTGGTTCATCGGCGCCGATCTCGCCAACCCGGCCTTGAGCCTGCCGCTGCGCGGCAACGGCGAGAAGGCGTGGTTCGGCTGGCCGACCAACGAGAAGCTCGAGGCGTTGCGGTCCCAGTGGTTCGCCGCCCCCGATCTCGAGGCGCAGAAGAAGGTCGCCGCCGAGGTTCAGGTAGAGGCGTTCAGGGGCGTGCCCTACATCCCGACAGGGCAGTTCGTCATCCCCACGGCGTACCGCAAGAACCTCAAAGGCGTGACCATCGCGCCCGTGGTGTTCCTGTGGAACGTGGAGAAGCAGTGAACGCCTGAGAGGAGGGCGAGGCCCGATGCTCGCCTACATCATCCGCCGTCTCCTCGCCACCATCCCCGTCATGGGCGTGGTGGCGATCTTCGTCTTCTCGCTGCTCTATATCGCGCCGGGCGATCCAGCGGCGGTGATCGCCGGCGATCTCGCAACAGCCGACGACATCGCGCGCATCCATGAGAAACTCGGCCTCGACGAGCCCTTCCTGCTGCGCTTCGGCCATTGGCTGTGGGGCGTGCTGCATGGCGATCTCGGTACGTCGATCTTCACCAACCTGCCGGTGACGCAGCTCATCGCGCAGCGGCTCGAGCCGACCATCGCGCTGACGCTGACCACGCTGGTGGTCACCATCGCCTTCGCGATCCCGCTCGGCGTCATCGCCGCGTGGAAGGTCGGCACCTGGATCGACCGCTTGGTGATGCTCATCGCCGTGCTCGGCTTTTCGCTGCCGTCCTTCGTGCTGGCCTATGTGTTGATCCTGGTCTTCTCGGTGGAGCTCGATCTACTGCCGGTGCAGGGCTATGTCAGCATCCGCGAGGGCTTCGTCCCCTTCATCCAGCACCTGATCCTGCCGAGCATCGCGCTCGGTCTCATCTACGGCGCGCTCATCGCCCGCATCACCCGCGCCAGCATGCTCGAAGTGCTGAGCCAGGATTACATCCGCACCGCCCAGGCCAAGGGCCTCGCCAACCGTGACGTGCTGATCCGCCATGCGCTCAAGAACGCGGCGGTGCCCATCGCCACGGTCATCGGCATCGGCCTGGCGCTCCTCATCAGCGGCGTTATCGTCACCGAGACAGTGTTCGCCATCCCCGGCATCGGCCGGCTCACCGTCGACGCCATCCTGCGGCGCGACTACCCGATCATCCAGGGCGTGATCCTGCTGTTCTCGGCGGCCTATGTGCTGGTCAATCTCGCGGTCGACATCAGCTATACGCTGCTCGATCCGCGCGTGAGATATTGACGTGGCCATCGCGCCCGCCGACATCGTCGCCCCCGTTGCGCAGCGCCAATGGCTGCGCGAGGCTGTGCGCCGCCACCCGACGGTGATCGCGGGCTCGCTGCTGCTCCTGCTCATGGGCGCGGTCGCGCTGCTGGCGCCCTATCTCGGCACCGTCGATCCGCTCCAGGTCGCGCCGGTGAAGCGGCTGCGCTTCCCGTCGGAGCTTTACTGGTTCGGTACCGACGCCTACGGCCGCGACGTCTATAGCCGCACGCT
>DASVOY010000524.1:0-4159 GCA_036383115.1 Allostellaceae bacterium | reverse complement strand
AAACAGCCTCTTCCAGCAGCGCTTGGCCGATGCCTTGCACCACGCCGCCATGCACCTGGCCCTCGAGCATGATCGGATTGATGGTTCGGCCGAAATCGTCGACGATGGTGTAGCGCTGAAGTTCCACCGCGCCCGTATCCGGATCGATCTCGACCTCGCAGATGTGGCAGCCATTGGGGAAGGTGGCGGCCGGCGGGACGAAATGCTTGGTCGCGTCGAGCCCCGGCTTCATCCCGGCGGGCAGGCGCTTCGGGTCGTGCGCCGCCTTCGCCACTTCGAACAGGTCGAGCTTTAGATCGGTGCCGGGAACGAAGAAGGCGGCCTCGGCGAACTGCACATCGGCCGCCGCGGCCTCGAGCAGATGCGCGGCGATGTTGCGGCCCTTCTCGATCACCTGCTGCGAGCAGTCGTAGAGCGCCGAGCCGCCGACCGGGAGAGCGCGCGAGCCGCCGGTCAAGCCCGCGGGCGTACGGTCGGTATCGCCCATGACCACCTCGATGCGGTCGGGATCGATGCCGAGCTGGTCGGCCACCACTTGCTTATAGGCGGTGATGAGGCCGGTGCCGTATTCGATGTTGCCCATGACGAGCTCGACATGCCCGTCCTTGAACTCGATCGACGCGGTCTCGGGGAAGCCGCCGCCGCAGCGCTCGGTGTAGGTCGCCATGCCGATGCCGCGCAGCTTGCCGCGGTGCTCGCTCTCGCTGCGGCGCGCGGCGAAGCCTGACCAGCCGGCGGCCTTCATGCACTGGTTCATCACCGTCTCGAACTCGCCTGAATCGAAGACGAGCTTGGTCGCGGAAGTGTAGGGCATCGCCGCGGGCGGGATGAAGTTGACGCGGCGGATCGCGTCGGGGGTCATACCCATATCGCGCGCCGCGGCGTCCACCAGGCGTTCAAGCAGATAGGCCGCTTCCGGGCGCCCCGCGCCGCGATAGGCGCAGACCGGCACGGTGTTGGTGCAGATGCCCTTCACGTTGACGTAGATGGCCGGCGTCGTATAGAGGCCGGAGACGAGATCCGACGAGCGTGTCGGGATGAACGGCCCGAGCGGCGAGAGATAGGCGCCGAGATTGGCCAGGGTCTCTATGCGCAGGCCGAGGAACCTGCCCTTCTCGTCCATGGCGAGCTCGGCGCGCGTGACGTGGTCGCGGCCCTGATTGTCGGAGACGAAGCCCTCGGAGCGGTCGGCCTGCCATTTCACCGCACGCTTGAGCTTGCGCGCGGCCCAGACGACGAGCGCCTGCTCGGGATAGACGAAAGCCTTCATGCCGAAGCCGCCGCCGACATTGGGCGTCACCACGCGCCGCTTGTCCTTGCCGATCTTCAGAATCATGTCGGCGATGGGATCGCGCACGAGATGCGGGCCCTGCGTCGTGGTGTAGAGCGTCGAGCGGTCGCTGGCGGCGTCGTAATCGCCGATCGCGTTGCGCGGCTCCATCGAGTTGGCGACGACCCGGTTGTTGACGATCTCGAGCTTGGTGACGCGCTTGGCCTTGGCGAAGGCGGCGTCGGTCGCCTTCGCGTCGGTCAGGTCGTTGTCCCAATCGAAGATGAGATTGCCAGGAATGTGATCGAAGATTTGCGGCGCGCCCGGCGCGATGGCCGCGCGCGAGTCCGTCACCGCGGGCAGCTCGTCATACTCGACGGCGATCGCCTCCGCCGCGTCGCGCGCCTGGTTGAGCGTCTCGGCGACGACAAGCGCCACGGGCTGGCCGACATGACGCACCTTGCCGATCGCCAGCACTGGGCGCGGCGTGTCGTGGCGAGGCCGCCCGTCGCGGCTGTTGAGCGGATGGACGCAAGGCACGTCGCCGAGCCCATCCTTGGTGACGTCGGCGCCGGTCAGCACCAGCAACACGCCGGGCATGCGCCGGGCATCCGCCGCCTCGACCTTGACGAGCCTGGCATGCGCCACCGGCGAGCGCAGAACCGCAGCGAAGGCCATTCCGGGCAGCGTGATGTCGTCGGTGTAGCGGCCTTTGCCGGTGAGTAGCCGCTGATCCTCGTAGCGCTTGAGCGGTTGACCGATCCCGAACTTCACGGCGCCTGGCACTCCTCTGCTGGGACGCTGATGGGGCTGCCGACCAGACATGCCAAGCTTTCGCGGTCATTTCAACCCCGCGATCTCCGGCGCGTGATCGACCGCCTCTGGAACATCTGTATGTCCATGACCTGTCCAAGCCGGTTGGCTTGACGCCGGCTGCGGCATGATGGGTTCGGCCCGCGAGCTAAATTCGAAGTCCCGTCGGCGCCTGGTCGGAACCGTACAACAACAATTAACCAGTTGCGCGATACAGTCGGCCTCCGTGAAACGGCTGGGGGCAGGAGCCTGGCCCTGATGCTGAAGTGCCTCGCCGCGGTTGGGTCGGCCATCTACCGCCGGTCGGCGGCGGTTACCGACTGGTTCATTCCGGACTCGCTCAGGACCGACGCAGCGACGCTGGGACGCGCGCGCATCTTCGTGTTCAGCCATCTGTTCGGCCCGTCGCTGGGCCAGAGCATCAGCATCTATCTCTACATCCTCGACCCGAATCCGGGTCTGCCCTACTGGACCATCGTCGCCTCGATCACGTCCTTCTGGACCCTGCCGTTCTGGCTCAAGCTGACCGGGCGGCTCATGCCGCTGGCGCTGTTCTCGGTCGAGAACCTGACCTTCGTGACGCTGTTCGGCTCCTATCATTACGGCGGCGTCAGCTCGCCGTTCCTGCCTTGGCTGCTCAATGCGCTGCTGCTGGCATTCTTCTACCTCGGCGAGCGGCCGAAGCTGCGGTACTTGGTCCTGTTCCTCTTCGGGCTCAATCTGCTCGGCTTCTACCTCGCCTATGCCGTGAATCATGCCTTCCCCGAGCGTGTGCCGACGGCGGCCATGTCCGGCCTCGGCATCACCTCGGTGCTTTCGGCCACGGTCTACATGTCGATGATGGCGCTTTATTACGCCAACGTCGTCGCCTCCCAGTCGGAGCTCGAGCGCGAGGTACAGAACCACCGCGCCACCGCCATCAAGCTGCGCGAGGCCAAGGAGGAGGCCGAGGCCGCGAGCCGCGCCAAGTCCGAGTTCCTCGCCAAGATGAGCCATGAGCTGCGCACGCCCTTGAACGCCGTGATCGGCTACAGCGAGATGCTGCTTGAGGACGCGGAGACCGACGGAAGGAAGGCGCAGCAGATCGCCGATCTGCGGCGCATCAACAGCGCCGGCAAGCATCTGCTGTCGCTCGTTACGGACGTGCTCGATCTCTCCAAGATCGAGGCCGGCAAGATGGAGCTGTCCGCCCACCCCTTCGACCTCAACACCTTCATCGACGATGTGGCGGCGACGTGCCGGCCGCTCGTCATGGACAACGGCAACGACTTCATCGTCGAGCGCCGCGGCGATCTCGGCACCGTCGTCGGCGACGCCACCAAGCTGCGCCAGGCGGTGCTCAACCTCCTGAGCAATGCCGCCAAGTTCACGCAGCAGGGCCGCGTGACCCTCGCGGCGGCGCGCGAGACTGTGGCGGAGGGCGATTGGATCCGCATTGCCGTGCGCGACACCGGCATCGGCATCAGCCGCGAGAACCTGCCGAAGCTGTTCCAGGACTTCAACCAGGCCGAGCCCTCCACTCAGAGCCGATATGGCGGCACGGGGCTAGGGCTGGCGCTCAGTCGGAAGCTCTGCCACATGATGGGCGGTGAGATCACCGTCGAGAGCGACCTGGGACGCGGCTCCTGCTTCACCATCCGCATCCCTGCGACGCTACCGGCGCTGCCGCGCGCCGTCGGCGCGGATGATGCGAGCCCGCACCCTCTCTATCCCGCTGCGGCCGCCTCGGCCTAGCCGCCTCGCCCGCCAGCCAGCCCGAGTGCCGGCGCCTCAGGCGCTCCTGGCCGGCAGGAACGAGATCTTTGCTTTCAGCTCCTGGGGAGACATCGGCTTGACGATGCAGGCGGGAACGCCCGCCTTCTTCGCCGCGGTCACCCGACGCCACGTCGGCGCGCCCCGTGAGCATCAGAAACGGCAGGCTGAGCTGCAAGGCATGGACCCGGTCGAACAGCTCGTGGCGAGACGCTCCAGCGCCTGCTCACGGGCTCTCTGCCTTCTGAAGATCGGCGATCTGGCCACATCGGCTTTGAGTGTATCCAGCGGTACATTTTCGGCGCTTGCGCTGCGAATACTGAA
>DASVOY010000523.1:0-2012 GCA_036383115.1 Allostellaceae bacterium | reverse complement strand
GAAGCGGCGGCACCGCAATGGAGCGACATCAAGGTGGGCGACATGCGCTTCGAACTTGCCGAGCCGTTCGCCGGCGCCGACTGTCCCTAGGTTCCGCTGCTCACCGCCGAGCGGCGTTGGCCAGGCCCTGGTCGAGGTCGGCGATGATGTCGGCGATGCTCTCGATGCCGATCGAGAGGCGCACCACGTCGGGACCGGCGCCGGCGGCGACCTGCTGCTCGGCCGAGAGCTGGCGATGCGTCGTCGAACCCGGGTGGAGGATCAGCGAGCGCGTGTCGCCGACATTGGCGAGATGCGAGAACAGGTTCACGCTCTCCACCAGCTTGACACCGGCGTCGTAGCCGCCCTTCAAGCCGAAGGTGAACACCGAGCCGGCGCCCTTCGGCAGATATTTCCGCGCCAGCTCGTGATACTTGCTGGATTCGAGCCCGGCATAGGCGACCCAGGAGACGGCCGGGTGATTCTCCAGATGCTCGGCGACGGCCTGCGCATTCTCGACATGGCGCGCCATGCGCAGCGGCAGCGTCTCGATGCCGGTGATGGTGAGGAAGGCATTGAGCGGCGCCATGGTCGCGCCGAGATCGCGCAGGCCCACGGCGTGGCCGTGCACGGTGAGCGCCAGGTCGCCGAAGGTCTCGTAGAAGCGCAACCCGTGATAGGCGGGCTCGGGCTCGGTCAGGGATTTGAACTTGTCGTTCTGCGACCAGTCGAACCGGCCGCTGTCGATGACGGCGCCGCCCATGGCGTTGCCGTGGCCGGAAAGGAATTTCGTTGTCGAATGAACGACGAGATCGGCGCCCCATTCGATCGGACGGCAGAGATAGGGCGACGCCATGGTGTTGTCGACGATGAAGAGGAGCCCGGCATCATGCGCGATCCGGCCGATCGCCTCGAGATCGGCGACGACGCCGGTCGGGTTCGACAGGCTCTCGACGAAGATCGCCTTGCAGGTGGGCGTCAGCGCGCGGCGGAAATTCTCGGGGTCGTCGGGATCGACGAAGATCGCGTCCCAGCCGAATTTCTTGAAGCTGCGGCCGAACTGCGTGATCGAGCCGCCATAGAGCTTGTTCGAGGCGATGAACTGGTCGCCCGGCTCCATGAAGGAGAAGAAGGCGAGCATCTGCGCCGCATGGCCCGAGGCGACGCCGATCGCGCCGCGCCCGCCCTCGAGCGTCGCCAGCCGCTCCTCCAGCACCGACACGGTCGGGTTGGTCAGGCGCGAATAGAGGTAGCCCTAGGTCTGCAGGTTGAACAGCGACGCGGCGTGGTCGACATCGTCGAAGACGTAGGCCGTCGTCTGATAGATCGGCGTGCTGCGCGCGCCGGTCGCGGGGTCGGGCGCGGCGCCGGCGTGGATCGCCAGCGTCTCGAAGCCGGGCGCCCGGGGCTTCTCGGCCATGGTCAGAGCTTCCTGCGCTTGGATGAGATGATGCCGGTGTTGACGCCGCTCCAGGCGAGCTCGCCGTTGAGGCGCGACCACTCGATCTTCGGGCAGCGGTTCATCACCACCTTGAGCCCGGCGCCTTCCGCCTTCGCCGCCGCCGCGTCGTTGCGCACGCCCAATTGCATCCACACCACCCTGGCGCCTTTCGCGATCGCCTGATCGACGATCGGCGGCACCGCGTCGGCGCGGCGGAAGACATCGACCATGTCGATCTTCTCCGGCACCTCCGCGAGGTCGTTGTAGACCTTTTCGCCGAGGATCTCCTCGCCCTTCGCCTGTGGATTGACGGGGATGACGCGGTAGCCCTTGTCCTGCAGGTACTTCATGGCGAAATAGGAGGGCCGGTTCCAGTGTTCGCTCGCGCCCACCATCGCGATGGTGCGCACGCTGCGCAGGATGCCGCGCAGGTAGTCGTCGCTGTAGCTGTCGTGGTTCATGGTGCTCAACTTCGCTGATGCCGTGGCGTTGCCCCACTCATCCTTCGAGACGAAGGATGAGTGAGGCAGCAGCACGGTTCAAGCGGTCAATCGTCCTGCCATCTCGGCGCCCGCTTCTCGATGAAGGCGTC
>DASVOY010000522.1:0-5350 GCA_036383115.1 Allostellaceae bacterium | reverse complement strand
CGGCTACCCACCGCACTAGCTTGACCCGTCATAGAACAGAGAAAAGGACAAGGAGCCGCGATGACGCGCCCCTCCGGCCGCGCTCCAGATGAGTTGCGCCCCGTGCGCCTGGAGCCGGGCTTCGCCAAATATGCGGAGGGCTCCTGCCTCACCCGCTTCGGCGACACCCATGTGCTGTGCACCGCCACCATCGAGGAGAAGGTGCCGCCGTTCCTGCGCAATACCGGGCGCGGCTGGATCACCGCCGAATACGGCATGCTGCCGCGCTCGACCCACACCCGCACCGACCGCGAGGCCGCGCGCGGGCGCCAGAGCGGCCGCACGCAGGAGATCCAGCGCCTGATCGGCCGGTCCTTGCGCGCCGTCACCAATCTCGCCGCGCTGGGCGAGCGGCAGATCCGCGTCGATTGCGACGTGCTGCAGGCCGATGGCGGCACGCGCACCGCCGCGATCACCGGCAGCTACGTCGCCCTCCATGTCGCGCTGCAGAAGCTGGTGCGCGAAGGCGCGTTGCCGGCGCTGCCCTTGACCGATGCCGTGGCGGCGATCTCCTGCGGCATCTACGGCGGAGTGTCCGTGCTCGATCTCGACTACGCCGAGGATTCGGCCGCGGAGGCCGACGCCAATTTCGTGCTCACGGGATCGGGCGGCATCGTCGAGATCCAGGCGACCGCCGAGACGGAGCCCTTCGCCGAGGACCGCTTCAACGCGATGCTGGCGCTGGCGCGCCGCGGCATCGGCCGCCTCGTCCTGCTGCAGCGCGCGGCGCTCGAGCCGGTCTAGCCGCGGCCGTGGCGCGGAGATTCGCCGGCGACCGCCTCGTCATCGCCACCCACAACGCGGGCAAGCTCAAGGAGATCGCCGAGCTCGTGGCGCCGTTCGGCGTCGCGGTGCTGAGCGCCGCGGCGCTGCGCCTGCCCGAGCCCGAGGAGACCGGCGGGAGCTTCGAGGCCAACGCCGAACTCAAGGCGCTGGCCGCGGCGAAGGCGAGCGGGCTGCCGGCGCTGGCCGATGATTCCGGGCTTGCCGTGCCGGCTTTGGGCGGGGCGCCCGGCATCTACTCGGCGCGCTGGGCCGGGCCCGATCGCGATTTCGGCCGCGCCATGGCGCTGGTCGAGGAGCGGCTCGCCGGCCATCCCGACCGGCGCGCGGTCTTCGTCGCGGCCCTGGCGCTGGCCTGGCCCGATGGCCATATCGAGACTTTCCGCGGCGAGGTCCAAGGAGAACTGGTCTGGCCGCCGCGCGGCAAGCGCGGCTTCGGCTACGACCCGATCTTCGTCCCCGAAGGCGGCCGCCTCACCTTCGGTGAGATGGATCCCGCCAGAAAGCACGCCATCAGCCACCGCGCCGACGCCTTCCGCAAGCTGGTGGCGGCGTGTTTTGCAAAGCCATGACCACTGATTCCGGTTTCGCCCTCTATATCCACTGGCCGTTCTGCAAGTCGAAATGCCCTTATTGCGACTTCAACAGCCATGTGCGCGACGGCATCGAGCAGGCGCGCTGGCGCAACGCGCTCCTTGCCGAGCTCGACCATGCCGCTGCGGAGACGGCGGGACGGCCGGTCACATCCGTATTCTTCGGCGGCGGCACGCCCTCGCTCATGGATCCCGCGACGGTGGCGGCGCTGCTCGATCGCGCGGCGTCGCGCTGGAGCATGGCCGCCGATGTCGAGGTGACGCTCGAGGCCAATCCCACCTCGGTCGAAGCGGAGCGCTTCGCGGCGCTGCGCGCCGCCGGCGTCAATCGCCTCTCGCTCGGCGTCCAGGCGCTCGACGATCGGGCGCTGCGGTTCCTGGGGCGCGGGCACGACGCTACCGAGGCGATTGCCGCCGTCGCTCTCGCCCGCCGGCACTTCGAGCGCTCTTCCTTCGATCTCATCTATGCGCGGCCAGGACAGACGCTCGCCGAGTGGCAGGCGGAGCTCGACCGCGCCGTCGCCCTCGCCGGCGACCATCTCTCGGTCTACCAGCTCACCATCGAGCCGGGCACGGCCTTTGCCACGGCCCATGGCCGCGGCGACTGGGCGCTGCCCGACGACGAGCTGGCGGGCGCGCTCTACGAGGCGACGCAGGAGCGGCTCGCCGCGGCCGGGCTCGCGCCCTACGAGATCTCGAACCATGCGCGGTCCGGCGGCGAGTGCCGCCACAATCTCACCTATTGGCGCTACGGCGACTATGCCGGCGTCGGGCCGGGCGCGCATGGGCGGATCACGCTCGACGGCGCCAAGCTGGCAACGCGCCGCCTGCGCGCGCCCGAGACCTGGCTCGCCGCCGTCGAGGAGCGCGGCCACGGCATGCAGGAGCGCACCGCGCTCACGCGGGAGGAGCGGCGCGAGGAGATGCTGATGATGGGCCTGCGGCTCGCCGAAGGCGTCGACCGCGCGCGGTTCCGTGTCGAGGCAGGCGAGGAGCTTGAGGCCGCACTCGGCGGCGGGCGGCTTGCCGAGCTTGTCGCCGGCGGCTTCCTCATGCTGGACGATCGCGGGCTGCGGGCAACAGCGGCAGGCCGGCAGCGCCTCAACGCGGTGCTGGGTGCGCTCCTCGTCTAGTCTAGCGCCGAGCGGCCCAAGGCTGAATTGTCGCCAGGAGCAAGTCGTTCCGGTATCGATGGCGTCGATGATCTAGACCGATTTCCCAGGGATTGATCGCGTCGTCCGCCTCGTTGACGGTGATGACCATGACGGCTGGCGGACGGACAGACGGACTTGCCCGGCGTCGGCGGGTGGGCGGCGACGGCGCGGGCGATGCGGACCAGCAGATCGGCCCGGCCAAGCGTGGGGGATCTCTCATGAGTGCGACAGGTCTCGACGTCTTCGACAAGACGGTGCAAACCACCAATATCTGGCTCAAGGAGATCGCCGACGACATCGGCCCCGATCGCCGGCGTGCCTATCACGCACTGAGCGCGGTGCTGCACGCGCTGCGCGATCGTCTGACGCTCGAGGAGGCGGCGCAGCTCGGGGCGCAGCTACCCCTGCTGGTCCGCGGGATCTATTACCATGAGTGGCGTCCGGTAGAGCAGCCGAAGCGGGTGCGCCACCTCGACGATTTCCTGGCTCTGGTCGACGCGGGCCTCGGCGAAATCAAGCCCATCGATCCGGAGGATGCGTCCCGCGCCGTGTTCAAGGTGCTCGACCACCATATTTCCCGGGGCGAGATCGATCAGGTGCGGCAATCGCTGCCGGCCGAGATCCGCGGCCTGTGGCCGCAACCGGCCGGCACCTAGCAACCCACGGGCGGGGGATGGCATGACTGTCGAGGATGAGAAGCGCGACGCGCAGATCGAGGCGCTCATCAGCATCGTCGGATCTCTCCTCACCGTGTTCGACATCAAGGCGGACGCGGCCGATCTGTGGCCCGAGACGATGCGCAAGGGCACGCCGGACGAGATCCGCACGGTGACGGCGGAGCTGGCCGATGTCCTGCCCGCGGCGCTGCTGCGCGATCTCCATCCGACGCGTTAGGGCGCCGCCATCTAATACCCGAGCGTCTGGAACGTGGTCGGCGCGGGGCTGACCACGGTATTGCCGTTGCGGTGCACCTCGAGCACGGCGAGGCCGCGCTGGATGAGGCCGTCCGGGCGCAGGCGGAAGATGCCGTCGACGCCGGCAAAGCCGCTCGGATTGGCGATGGCCGCGGGCGAGAAATCGGGCCCGTTGGCGCCGCGCCCCAGCACGGCAGCAAGCGCGGTGGCGTCGTAAGCGAGCGTCGCCAGTCGCGGCGGCGGATGGTGATAGACCTCGCGGAAGCGCTTGTCGAAATCGGCGCGTGCGGCAGGCGGCGGTGCCGCGTACCAGCCGCCGGCCAAGGCCGGCTCGGTGCCGAGGCCGGGCTCGTCCCAGAGGCCGGTGCCGAGGAAATGCACCTTGTCGGGATCGACATCGTAATAGGGCAGGAGCGGCGCCACCGATTTGAGCCGCGTGCCGCCCTCCGGGATCAGAATGGCATCGAAGGGGATGACGATGTCGGGAATCTCGGGCTCGGGCTTGCCGCCGGCGCCGGGCTTGCTGGTTTGCTTCTTGCGCAGCGCCGGATCGACGGTGGTGCCGACAAGCCGCTGCACCGACGGCGTCACGTCCTGCGCGCCGGGATCGTAGGTCTCGACCTTCTCGAGCGTCGCGCCGTTCTCTTGCACCGCCGCGCGCAGCGCCTCGACGGCGATATCGCCGTAAGCCGTGCGCGGCGCCAGGGCGGCGAAGCGGTTGACTCCCTTGGAATGCGCGAAGGCGGTGACGCGCTCGATCTCCTGGCGCGGCAGGAAGCCCATGAGATAGGTGCCATCGCCGGCGAGCTGGGTCGCGGTGGAGAAGGCGACCACCGGCACGTTGGCCGCACGCGCCACCGGCTTCACCGCCTCGACCTCGGCGGCCAGCAGCGGGCCGATGATGAGCCGCGCGCCCTCGGCGAGCGCCGCGCGCGCCGCGGCCGCGGCCGCCTCGGCGTTGCCCTGCGTGTCGCGGGGCAGGAGCTCGAGCCGGCTGTCGGCGACGTCGTAGAGCGCCATCTGCGCGGCATCGAGCATGGCATTGCCGAGCGCGGCGTTCTGGCCGGAGAGCGGCAGCAGCAGCGCCACCCGCACCTTGCCGGCGCCCGGACCGGCCGGCGGTTGCGGCAGCGGGATCGCGGTCACCGGCGGCGCGGTGGCTTGCGGCTCGGCGGGCGGTCCCGGTATGGTCTTTCCCTGACAGGCGGAGAGCGCCAGCGCGGAGAGGACCAGCCATGCCGCGGCAGCGACGCGCCGGCAGGCGAGACGCCGAAGGATCGGGCGATACACGCGCAAACTCCGTCGAGACCACAAATGTCGGCGGAGAGCCTAACCACAGGCACGCGGGAAGTAAACGGCCCGCGCCCGGTCTCCACCTGGTGGCGACGCCGATCGGCAACATCGAGGACATCACCCTGCGCGCGCTCGCCGTGCTGCGGGGCGCCGATGTCATTGCTTGCGAGGACACGCGGGTCACGGCGAAGCTGCTGGCGCGCCATGGCATCGCCACGCCGATGCTCGCATATCACGACCACAATGCCGAGCGCATGCGGCCGCTGTTGCTCGAGCGGCTGCGGCAGGGCGAGGGGGTCGCCCTCGTCTCCGATGCCGGTACGCCGCTCGTCTCCGATCCCGGCTTCAAGCTGGTGCGCGCGGCGATCGCCGAGGGCCTTCCCGTCACCGCCTTGCCCGGCCCCTCGGCGGCACTCACCGCGCTCGTGCTGTCGGGTCTGCCGAGCGACCGCTTCCTCTTCGCGGGATTCCTGCCGCCCAAATCCGCGGCGCGGCGCCGCGAGCTTGCCGAGCTGGCGCGCGTGCCGGCGACGCTCGTCTTCTTCGAAGGCGCCTCGCGGCTGGCGGCTGCGCT
>DASVOY010000521.1:0-3011 GCA_036383115.1 Allostellaceae bacterium | reverse complement strand
GGCGAGGCAGCAGCCACCGAGGCCGGGCAACACGAAAGGCGGAGAAAGCCTCGCCCTCGGCTCGGACCCGTGCCGCTCTTACGCAGCGCGGATGCCGGCGAGGAATTGGCCGATCTCGTTGCGCAGGGCTTCGGCCTGCTCGGCGAGCTCGCGCGCCGAGGCGAGCACGTTGGTGGCGGCCTGGCCAGTGGCGCCGGCGGCCCGATCGACGTCGGCGATGGTGCGGGTGACTTCGCCGGCACCGTGCGCGGCGCGCTGGGTGTTGCGGGTGATCTCCTGCGTGCTGGCACCCTGCTCCTCGAGCGCGGCGGCGATCGACGCGGCGATGTCGTTGATCTCCGCGATCGTCTTGTCGATGCGCGCCATGGCGTCGACCGCGCCCTTGGTCGTGTTCTGCATCGCCGCGATCTGCGCGCCGATCTCCTCCGTCGCCTTGGCCGTCTGGTTGGCGAGGCTCTTCACCTCGGAGGCCACGACGGCGAAGCCCTTGCCCGCCTCGCCGGCGCGCGCCGCCTCGATGGTGGCGTTCAAGGCCAGGAGATTGGTCTGCGAGGCGATGTCGTTGATGAGCTGCACCACCTGGCCGATGCGCTGCGCCGCGTGGTCGAGCTCCTGCATGGTGGTGCCGGTGTTGGCGGCCTCTTGCACGGCACGCACGGCGATGTCGCTGGTCTTCGCCATCTGGCTGCTGATCTCGGCAATCGAGACCGACATCTCTTCCGTGGCCGCGGCGACCGTCGACACGTTCTCGGCGGCCTCGACCGAGGCGGCGGAGACGACGGCGGCTTGGCTGCGCGTGCCCTCGGCGGTGGCGGACATGCTCTCCGCCGTCTCCCGCATCCGCCCGGAGGCCGCGGTCAGCACGCTGAGCGCGCCCTGCACCGAGCGCTCGAAGCCCGCGATCTGCTTTTCGATGCGTTGCTGGCGCGTCTCCTTGCGGATCTCGTCGTCGCGGCGCTGCGCCTCGAGCGAGCGCGTCTTGAGCGCGTTCTCGCGGAACACCACGACAGCCTGGGCCATGGTGCCGACCTCGTCGCCGCGCTCGGTCGCCGGCACGTCGACGTCGTGATGGCCCGCCGCGAGGCGCCGCATCACCGCGGTCAGGGCCTTGATCGGCCGACTGATGCGGCTCGCCAGGAATACCGAGAGCAGCGCCAGCACGCCGGCGACAAGCGCCCCGGCGAAGAGGATCACTTGCGTCAGCCGATCGCCCCGTGCCAGCGGCGCCGCGATATCGGTGTCGATCTCGACGACGCCGCGCAGATCGCCTTTCTTCCAGTCGGTCTTGGGCGAGCCGGGCCACGTGTTGTGGCAGTTGACGCAGGATTCATCCACCAGCCGGTCGCCGACCGCGACGCGCACGATCTCCTTGCCGTCCATCGTCTCGCGGCGCGAGAAGATGCTGTCGGGATTGCTCAGCAGATAGGCCCAGGCCTCCGTGCCGAACGCGTCGAGCTTGCGGTCCGCGCGGTTGGGGAAGGGATAGGGGCTATAGAGCTTGAAGCTCGCGCCCGCCGATTTGAACGCGCCGCTGAGGTCGTGGATCATGGTCGCGGGCAAGGGGATCGCGTCGGGCTTGTCGCGGTGGTCGATGGTCGCCTTGAACGCGCCGCCGGCGGTCACCTTGGCGACCACCACCTTGCTGTAATACGTGCGCGCGGTGCGCAGCCCGTCGACGAGCTGGCGCGACGCTTGCACCGCGCTCTCGACCGCGTTGTCGCTAACCACCGGCGGCAACAGGATTGCCGCGGCGACGAGAGCGAGACCGCTGACGATGGGGATCGGCAGCAGCATCTGCCAGATGATACTGTGCCGTTCGCTGCGCATGTGCGGAATGCTCCGTGATTGCCCCGGATATATCCGATTCCGATTAAAGAAGCGTAAAATGAGAACAGTAGAATAGCGAAAGTTGTATTTCGCTTCTATTGGAGCGGTCGTCGATCAGCGCCTGAACAACTGCGTCCGCCGCGCGTGCATCAGCACCGCGGCGAGATCCCAAGGCGCGACGCGCCGCTCGGCGGCGAGGGCCTCGGGCGTGAACAGGCGCCGCCCCGCGCCCTCGTGCTGCACCATCGCCGCCTCGCCGCTCGTCGTGATCGGCACGGCGAAAAAGCTCATGCGGTCGAAGCGCGGCGGGTCCAGGGGCAGCTCGACCACCATCTCGCTGAAGGCATCGACGGCCCGCGCGTGGAATTCGAGCTCCTCGGCAAGTTCGCGGCGCATCGCCGCCGCCGCGGTCTCGCCGGGATCGATGGTGCCGCCGAAGAGCGCCCAATGGTCGGGAAGCAGGATGCCCGGCTTGTCGTCGCGCAGCTGCATCAGGTAGCGGCCGTCCGGCGTCACCAGCAGTGCCGCGGCGCACCAGCGCGCGATCGGCGGCGCGGCGCTCATCGGCCGCGCCGGGTCAGCTCGTAAAGCGCGATCGCCGCCGCGTTCGAGACGTTGAGCGAGGCGGGCGCGCCCAGGGTCGGCAGCCGCGCCAGGAGATCGCAGCGCTCGCGCGTCAGCCGGCGCAGCCCGCTGCCTTCGGCGCCGAGCACCAGCGCGACGCGGCTGCCGGGATCGGTCTCGGTCAGCGTCTTCTCCGCCCCCTCCTCCAGGCCGAGGCACCAGACGCCCGCCTCCTTGAGGCGGTCGAGGGCGCGGGCGAGATTGGTGACGCGGAGCAGCGGCACCGCCTCGAGCGCGCCCGAGGCGGCCTTGGCGAGGGCGCCGGTGACCGGCGGCGCGCCATGCTCGGGCATCACCACCGCGCGCGCGGCGAAGGCCGCGGCCGAGCGCAGGATGGCGCCGACATTGTGCGGGTCGGTGACCTGGTCGAGCAGCACGATGACATGCGGCTCAGGCAGGTCGGACAGGGCATCGAGCACGTCGTCGATGTCGCGCGCCGGCAGCGGCTCGGCGGCGAGCGCCATGCCCTGGTGCACCGCGCCCTGCGGCAGGAGCGCATCGAAGCCGCGGCGGTCGAGCACCTCGGGCGCACCCGCCGGCAGCCGCGCCGCGGCCGAGCC
>DASVOY010000520.1:0-2771 GCA_036383115.1 Allostellaceae bacterium | reverse complement strand
GAGATCGGCGACAAGACCCAGCTCCTGGCGCTGCTGCTGGCCTCGCGCTTCCGCCGGCCAGTGCCGATCATCCTCGGCATGCTGGCGGCGACGACGCTCAACCACGGCTTGGCCGGGCTCGCCGGCGGCATGGTCGCCGCTGCAATCGATCCCGTGCTGCTGCGCTGGGGGCTGGGCTTGACCTTCCTGGCCATGGCCGCCTGGGCGCTGATCCCCGATACGCTCGACCAGAGTCGGATCGCGCGGCATGCGGCGGGCGGCGCTTTTATAGCCACCGCCGCAAGCTTCTTTCTGGCCGAGATGGGCGACAAGACGCAGGTCGCCACCGCCGCCCTCGCTGCCCATTTCGGCGCCATGGGGCCGGTGATCCTCGGCACCACCATCGGCATGATGGCGGTGGACGTGCCGACCGTGCTCTGCGGCCATATCATCGGCGATCGCATCAGCCCGCGCGGAATCCGCTACGTCGCCGCTGGGCTCTTCGCCATCTTCGGCACTCTCGCCCTGCTCGGAATCGAGCCGGGGCTCAGGGGCTGATCATGCCGTTGGCGAGGCATGACGGGTCGTAGCTGAAGACGATGCCGGGATCGGGCGGCAGGAGGGACTTGCCGCGCCCGCGATAGTCGAGCCGCGACAGCAGATCGCGGATGACGTTGAGCCGGGCGGCGTGCTTGTCGTTGGCACGCACCACCATCCACGGCGCGAAGGGCGAATGGGTCTTGGCGAACATCTCGTTGCGTGCCTTGCTGTATTCATTCCACAGCTTCGGCGCCTTCAGGTCGACCGGGCTCAGCTTCCATTGCTTCAGCGGATCGTGGCGGCGCTCCTCGAGGCGCCTCTTCTGCTCGCGCTTGTCGATGTCGAGGTAATACTTGAAGAGCTTGATGCCGGAGCGGACGAGCATCTGCTCGAACGCGGGCACCGTCTCGAGGAACTCGCGCGTCTCCGCCTTGGTGCAGAAGCCCATGACCAGCTCGACGCCCGCGCGGTTGTACCAGCTGCGATTGAACAGGACCATCTCGCCGCCGGCGGGCAGATGCGGGACGTAGCGCTGGAAATACCAGGAATGCCGGTCGCGGTCGGAGGGCGGACCCAGCGCCACGACGCGCGTCTCGCGCGGGCTCAGATGCTCGGTGATGTGCTTGATCGCGCCGTCCTTGCCGGCGGCGTCGCGGCCCTCGAAGATGATGAGGACGCGCTCGCTCTCGGCGATGATCTGGCGCTGCAGCTTGACCAGCTCGATCTGCAGCTTGATGAGCGCCTTCTTGTAGTCGCGCTCGCTCACCGGCTCTGCCGCGCGGCGGCCCGTCGCGGCCGTCTTCGCCATCTCCGCCCTCCTGCCCGGCTACCGTCCGGAGCGGCTCCGCGACCGGCATTCGCCCAGACGAGACGATTGCCCGGTTTCTACCGAGGCGCAAGAACGATGGTCTAGGAGCCGGTGCGGCCGAGGTGGCGCAGGAAGTCGCGCAAGCGGGCCTTGACCGCGGTGACGTCGCCCTCGGCGGCGTCGGCGGCGCGCATCAGCTGCATCGGCGGCGGCTGGCGACGGCGGAAGAAGCTGCTGATCTCCTCCTGAAGCACGCGCGAACGCGCCAGCGCCTCGTCGCGCGAGCGCAGGAGCCCCTGCCATTCCTCTTCCCAACGCTGCCGCATCGCCTTTCCCCCGCCCGAAAGCGGCCGGCAAATTGCCGCTGACGGCGAAGCCTAGAGCACCTTTTCGCCGAAAAGGCGTGAGCAATAAGTGACAGAGGCGCCGCTAGTTCCGCCCGGCGAGCAGCCCGCGCGCGATGACCTGGGCCTGGATCTCGGCGGCGCCCTCGAAGATGTTGAGGATGCGCGCGTCGCACAGCACGCGGCTGATCGGGTATTCCATGGCATAGCCGTTGCCGCCATGGATCTGCAGGGCGTTGTCCGCATTGGCCCAGGCGGTGCGGGCCGCGAGCAGCTTGGCCATGCCGGCCTCGATGTCGCAGCGCCGGTCGCCGTCCTTCTCGCGCGCGGCGAAATAGGTGAGCTGGCGCGCGATCATGGTCTCGACCGCCATCCAGGCGAGCTTGCCGAAGACGCGCGGGAAGGCATAGATCGGCTTGCCGAATTGCTGGCGCTCCCGGGCATAGCGCAGGCCGAGTTCGAGCGCGTTCTGGGCCACGCCAACGGCGCGGGACGCGGTTTGGACGCGGGCGCTCTCGAAGGTGGCCATGAGCTGTTTGAAGCCCTGCCCCTCGATGCCGCCCAAGAGGTTCTCCACCGGCACGGAGAAGCCGTCGAAGCCCAGCTCGTATTCCTTCATGCCTCGATAGCCCAGCACGCGGATCTCGCCGCCGCTCATCCCCGGCGCCGGGAACGGATCATCGTCGGTGCCGCGCGGCTTCTCGGCGAGGAACATGCTGAGGCCGCGATAGTCGCCGGCCTTGGGATCGGTGCGCACCAGCAAGGTCATGAGGTCGGTGCGCGCGGCATGGGTGATCCAGGTCTTGGCGCCGAAGACCTTGTAGACGCCGCCCTCGCGCACCGCCCGGGTCTTGAGGCTGCCGAGGTCGGAGCCGGTGTTGGGCTCGGTGAAGACGGCCGTCGGCAGGATCTCGCCCGACGCGATGCGCGGCAGGTACTTCTCCTTCTGCTGCGGCGTGCCGCCGAGGCGGATCAGCTCGGCGGCGATCTCCGAGCGCGTGCCGAGCGAGCCGACGCCGATATAGCCGCGCGAAAGCTCTTCGGAGACGACGCACATCGCCTCCTTGCCGAGACCCAGCCCGCCGAATTCCTCGGGGATC
>DASVOY010000519.1:0-4639 GCA_036383115.1 Allostellaceae bacterium | reverse complement strand
AGCGCCTCCTCGCCCTCGTGGTCGAGGCTGGCGTTGGGCTCGTCGAGCACGACGAGGCGCGGCCGGCCGAAGACGGCGCGCGCCAGGCCGATGCGCTGGCGCTGCCCGCCGGAGAGGCGCACGCCGGCCTCGCCAATCTCGCTGTTGTAGCCGCGCGGCAGGCGCATGATGAGCTCGTGCAGGCCGACCAGCTTTGCCGCCTCGATCACGGCGGTGGGACCGGCATCGCCAAGTCGGGCGATGTTGTCGCGCACCGTGCCGGCAAAGAGCTCGATGTCCTGCGGCAGGTAGCCGACATGGTGCGAGCCGCCGGAATCATGCCACACGCCGATATCGGCTCCGTCGAGGCGCACCTTGCCTGCGGTCGGCGTCCAGGTGCCGGCGATCAAGCGCGCCAGGGTCGACTTGCCGGCCGCGGATGGGCCGATGATGCCGAGCACCTCGCCCGGCGCCAGCTCGAAGCCGACGCCGCGCAAGGTCGGCTCTTCCGCTCCCGGCGGCACGAAGACGAGACGCTCGACGACGAGCTCGCCCGCCGGGCGCGGCAGCTCCATGCCCGGCGCCTGGTCCGGCAGCGCGGCGACGAGCTCGTCGAGCCGGCGATGGGCAAGCCGTGCCGCGACCAGCGACTTCCAGGTGCCGATGGCGTTCTCGACCGGCGCGAGCGCGCGGCCGAGCAGGAACGAGGATGCGAACATGGCGCCGGCGCTTGCTTCCTGATTGATGACGAGCCAGGCGCCGGCGCCAAGGATCACGGTCTGCACCAGGAGGCGCGAGAATTTCGACAGGGCGAGGATCACGCCGCCGCGCGTGCCGGCGATGCGCTGCGCGTCATTGGTGCCGCGGGCGTCCTTGCGCCACACGCGCAGCACGCCGTCGCCCATGCCCATGGCGCGGATCACCTCGGCATTGCGCAGCGCCGCTTCGGCGCGCTGATGCGTCTTGCTCGCGGCGAGGTTGGCGCGCTTCAAGGGCTGCTTTGTCACCAGCTCGTTGATCAGCGCGAGGCCGAACAGCAGCACGCCGCCGACGAGACCGATGAGGCCGAGCACGGGATGAAGCGCGAAGAGCGCGATGATGAAGATGGGCGCCCAGGGCGCGTCGAGGAGCGGCGTCACCGTCGGTCCGGTCATGAACGCGCGCACCGTACCGAGATCGCGCAAGCCCTGCGCCGCCCGCGTCGGGTCGCAGCGCAACGCTGCCTTGAGCGCGCCCGAGAACACGGTGGGGCCGAGCCGGTCGTCGAGCCAGTTGCCGATGCGCACCAGCATCTGGGCACGGATCGCGTCGAGCAGGGCCATGACGGCGATGGCGAGCACCGTGATGAGCGTCAGCATCACCAGCGTGTCGCCGCTGCGGCTGGCCAGCACGCGGTCGAACACCTGCATCATGTAGAGTGGGCTTGCGAGCATCAGCAGGTTCAGCGCGAGGCTGAACCCCATGATGATGCCGAACGCTCCTCGGCAAGACCTCAGCGCTTTTTGCACGTCGCTCATGTGCTCCTTCATCATTCCATCCCCGAAAATTCCGGTGGGTCAAAAATCCCCGGCGTGGGCTGCGTTGGCCCGGTGCCCATCATGGGGCACGGCACCAGGGATGGCGCCGAGGGTGGGGCGTCATGGTTAATTTTCTCTGACCAACGAGAACGTTGATGGTCCGAGAGTTACATGTGCGCATAAGTTGAGAGGCGCGCCGCGCGACGCCTTCCCTCACCTTCATTTAATCAGTTTTGACTAGCGTCCCGCGCGATGACCGCACCCAGCAACTCGGTACCGCCACTGCCTTCCGCGCGGGCGGTGAGCAGCATTCGCCAGGCGAGCCGCACCACCAGCGTCGATTTCGGGCGGCTGATGACGCAGGCCAAGGCAGAGAGCGGCTTCAGGGTCGACGCCATGACGAGGCGCAGCAGCGCCAGCGGCCTGTTTCAGTTCATCGACGCGACCTGGCTCACCCTGGTGCAGCACTTCGGCGAGAAATACGGCATCGGCGTGCTCGCGCAACAGATCGAGACCGACGCCCAGGGCCGCGCCACGGTCGCCACCCCTGCGCCGCGCCAGCGCATCCTCGATCTTCGCAACGACGCCGCGCTCTCGGCCGCGCTCGCGGCCGAGTATGCGCAGATCAACAAAGGGGGGCTCGAGCGCGCGCTAGGGCGCCCCGCGGGGAATGCCGATCTATATCTGGCGCATTTCCTCGGCGCGGTCGGCGCCGCCGCCCTGCTGCAGGCGGTGGCGCACAATGGCGATGCGGTGGCGGCCGATCTGTTGCCGCGCGCCGCCGCGGCCAACCGCTCCGTGTTCTTCGACAATGGCGGGCGCGCGCGCAGCGTGGCCGAGATCTACCGATGCTTCGCGCAGCGGATCGACAGCGAGGCACAACGCTTCTCCGACGCGCGCGCAGCCGCGAACGCCGGCGGAAGCGCCGCGCCCGCCGAGGTGCCGGGCTTCGTCCGACGCCTCGGCTTCGACGCGCGCCAGCTCAGCCAGCCGATGCTGGCCATGCTGAATGCCTTCGCGCTCGCGGCGCTGCAGCTGCTGGCCGGTCCCCGGCCCGCCGCCCGCGCCGGAGCGCCGGCGCGGCGCTCGCTCTAGGCGGCGACGCGCCGTCCCATCGGGCGGGTTGGCTGCGACACGGCGCCGTCGACCTCTTCCAGTTCGCGCTCGGGCCGCATCTTCATGTCCATGAGGTGACGCAGCATGTCGCGGCCGCGCGACAGGCGCGAGCGCACCGTCCCCACCGGGACATCGAGCACCAGTGCCACTTCCTCGTACCGCATGCCCTCGAGCCCGACGAGCAGCAGCACCTGACGCTGCTCCTCCGGCAGGCGCGCCATGGCCCGGTCGAGATCGCGCAGCTGCAAGGACGCGCCCTGGGTCGAGGGCACGGTCAACACCGGCGCCACGTCTTCCACCGGCACGTTGATGCCCTCGCGCACCGCGCGGCGGACGTCGTTGACATGCTGATTGTGCAGGATGGTGAAGAGCCAGGCGCGCAGATCCGTCCCCGGCTGCCAGAGATGCGATTTCGCCAGGGCGCGCACGAGGCAGCTCTGCACCAGATCGTCGGCACGGGTGGCGTCCCGCGTCAGCGCCCGCGCATAGCGCCGGAGCCGCGGAATCTCGTTCTCCAGTAGGCTGCCAAAGTCGTTCATCGGTGTTTTTTCCCTCACGGTTGTCGTTATCCGGTCCCTCAGGGAGGGCCGACCTTGTCATGAGGCCACCATAGAAGGGTTATGTAACCCCGCGATGTACCGCAGATGATTTTGTGTAAAGTCTTGTAACCCTTTGTAGGCGCTATCCCCCTTGCAGATATAGGCGACTTGGCCGGAGGGCCTGGACTTCGGGAGGATGAAGGGCAACGCGGTTTATCCTGTGAGTGCGGGGCGAAGTATTGACGAATGTCAGGATCGTGATCGTGTATTCGCGCCGCTTTCGGCCGGTGATCCCAGCGGCAGCCAGCACGGTGTGTAACAGACCGTTGCGCGGGTGCGCCGGAACGGCCGGCCAATTGATTGACCGGCAAGCTCGCGACGCCTATTGTCCGCGCCCATCCCCGAGCCCGTAGCTCAGCCGGTAGAGCACTTGACTTTTAATCAAGGGGTCCCGGGTTCGAATCCCGGCGGGCTCACCAAGAAATCAATGGCTTAGCGGGATCGTGGGCATGGGCGCGCTTCCGTGTCCGCACTGTGTCCGCGAAACAGCCCGCGCGCCCGCCGAGGATACAGCTAGACGTTGCGCCAGCCGTACGCGTCTTCGCTCCGTTTCCTAGGCGACGGCGCGCTCGCCCCATCCGCCGACATCGAAGCCCGCCACCCAACCCCTGCGCACGCCGCGCGGCGTGAGATGGGCCGGGAAGACGACGCGGTGCACATCGAGTAGCTCGATCTCTGCGCCGTAGCGCGCGCCGGGCTTGCTGGAACGGGCTCGCCGAGAGCGAGATCGGATGCACCGCGCCATGCAGCGGGCAGCGCTAGGACGAGAGGTGCGGGAACTGACCGGAATACCCAAAGCCAGCCTCCCCTTCTCGATCCCGAATTTGGACAAGGGATCGAGGCACGGCGTCATGATCTCGGCAACCAAGCTCAACACGCTTGTCGAGAAATGGGCTCGGGGCTTTTACTACTGCGTCCATGGTCAGCCGCTGAGCGCATCCCGTCGAATTCAGGTGATCCACGTCGGCGACGAGCACGCCGCCGTCGCCTTCCGAGAGATTTGGCAACACGCAAGAGCCATCGACGGTGGGCCGGGGGTGCAGGTCAGGCTATGGACCGCCGAAGAGGACCGACGTCGAGAGGAAATATATGGCTTCTCGATCTGGGGGCAGTTCAGAGTCTACGCGGCCGTGAGCGAACGCCTCTGATCACCGGCGTCGAGCGGGCCGGCGCGATCTCGGCCGCCATGTCAGGCTGAGCCGATGCAGACAACCATTATTCTCGACACCCTCGGCCAGCTGCACCGATACCGCCACGGCCTCTTGGGCTGGTGCCGGCGCTGCGCCAGCCGCTACCGCATGGACGCGCGGCCTGAGAACAATGCGCCCGCCCAACGTTGGGCAAGAAACCGCGGCCTGGATTAATAACGCCGATAGGGCGCGTAGTAGCCGGGCCCGGGCGGCGCGGCTAGGCTCGGCACGGTGTTGC
>DASVOY010000518.1:0-3152 GCA_036383115.1 Allostellaceae bacterium | reverse complement strand
AAAGCCCCGGATTTGCGCGGTTCTATCCGTCCATGGGGAAAAGCGCAAGGGGATCGGAGCTGAAGCTCGGGGCGCAGGCTCATGGCGCGATGGTCGACACGCCGGCCGCCACAAGTCGACCGATCTCCCGGGCGACCTGTTCGGGCCCGAAGCCCCGATCGCAACGAAGTTGGTGGAGGGCCCGACGGCGGCGCGGCCCGCGGAGGTCATGCGCCAGCATGGCACGCCGGCAACGCCGGTGTCGGCGCCGGCCCGCCGGAACTTCGCGGGCAACGGCTGCGTTCTCGCGTTGTAGTGGCGCGTCAGGTCTTTGACGAACGGAACCGTCACATGCGCATTGAAGCCTCGCAGGCGCGGACGCGGATCGTCCGGCTGGTCGAACGCATCGCCATCCTCGAAGCGGCGCTGGAACAGTGCCGCACCCTCGCCCACCAGGCGAAGCCGGATACCGCCCCGCATTATTGCGAGCAGATCGAGCAGGTCGCGGGCGCGGCGCTGGAGCGCGTCGGCTAGAAAAGCGCGCAGCCCTCTTCCATTGGCGGCATGGCTCGGGGCAGGATCGGGCGATTCTGCCGAAGAGGTCATTCGTATGTCCAAACGTTCGATCGGGCTCAGCGCCAAGCTCCATGATTATCTCCTCTCCGTTTCGGTGCGCGAGCCGGAGGTGCTGCGCCAGCTGCGCGAAGAAACCGCCACGCTGCCGCTGGCGGGGATGCAGATCGCGCCGGAGCAGGGCCAACTGATGGCGCTGCTGGTGCGGCTCATCGGCGCGCGGCAGTATCTCGAGATCGGCACCTTTACCGGCTACAGCGCGCTCACCGTGGCGCTGGCGATGCCGTTCGAGGGCCGCGTCCTCGCCTGCGACATCAATCCCGAGACGACCGCGGTGGCGCAGCGCTACTGGGCCGCCGCCGGCGTCGCCAACAAGATCGAGCTGCGCCTGGCGCCGGCGCTCGAGACCCTCGACAAGCTCCTGGCGCAGGGCCAGGCCGGCCGCTTCGACCTCGCCTTCATCGACGCCGACAAGGAGAACTACGACGGCTATTACGAGCGGGTGCTGCGCCTGGTGCGGCCCAACGGGCTGATCACGATCGACAACGTGCTGTGGGGCGGCGACGTCGCCCACCCCAAGAGCGACGATCCCGATACCCAGGCGCTGCGCGCGCTCAACCAGAAGCTCCACGGCGACGAGCGCATCGACCTCAGCCTCCTGCCGATGGCCGACGGCATCACACTCGCGCGGAAACGATAGCGCTCAGCTGCCGGCGCCGGTGCCTAAGACCGGGTGATGCACGAGATCGCCCAGCCTGATGCCGAGCCGCGAGACCGTGCCGCCATTGACCTCGAGCACGGCGCGCACCGGCACTTTCGATTGGATTGTCGCCTCGGAGAGCGGCACCGCCCGCTCGTGAATGTCGGCGACGCGGCCGTCGGCGGCGATGAACAGCATGTCGAGCGGGATGAGCGTGTTCTTCATCCAGAAGCTCGCCGGTCGCGTGTCGCCGAAATCGAACAGCATGCCGGCATCGGCCGGCAGCGAGCGGCGGAACATCAGCCCCTGCTGCTGCTGCTCCGGCGAGCGCGCCAGCTCGATCGTGAAGCGCTGCGGCCCGGCCGCGGTGTCGATGACCAGCGACGAGGTCGCGAAATGCGCCAGCTCCGGCTGGGCGCCGGCGGTCGATGTCGCGACAAGCAAAAATACGAGCGAGGCAAAGCGGCGGTAGAAGGACATGAGGCACGGTCCGGCAGCGGCGTGGCCCGGCCGTTCTACCGCACGATCCGTTCGGATCAAAGCGCTTCGCCCTCGGATCGCGTTCCAGACCCGGCGCGATCGGGCGGCAGCCGGCCGGTAGGGCGCAAATCCGGGAAAATCAACGGAACCTTAACCCCGTGCCAAAATACTGCAGACCCTAGCCGGCCCCTCGGGCCGCCACATCTGCCTGGATTGCTGCGGAGGACATCAGGAGCATGTCGAAGGCACCGACCGTCACCATGGATGACGCGCTCGCCGCGACGGCGCCTTGGCGCGACCGGCTGCTGCGCGGCCTGACCAACTCCGCCGCTTACGAATGGCTCCTGCGCCGCGCCGTCACCGCCTGGTTCCTGTTCCTCGCCTTCACCATGGGCACGAGCCTGATCGAGCGGCTCGGCGAGATCGACATCGAGGCGCCGGGCTCGATCGGCGTCCGCGGCGTCGCCGACCTGCTGTCGCGCATCTGCATGCTGCTCTTCTTCTGCCTCGCGGCGTGGCTCACCCTCATGCGCTCCCAGCCCCTCGCCAAGGCGAGCGGGCTGCGACCGCGCATTGCCGCGCTGGTCGGCGTCACCCTCCTCTTCACCATCGACTCCGTGGCGCCGCGACTCCAGGATCCGCCGGCTTGGCTGCTCTTCCTGTCGGCGGGCTTGATCCTCTTCGGCAACATCCTCGCGCTCTACGTGCTCAACCGCCTGGGCAAGTCCTTCAGCGTGATGGCCGAGGCGCGCCGCCTGGTCACCGACGGCCCGTACCGCATCGTGCGGCATCCGCTCTACGTGACCGAGGGCATCGCCATCGTCGGCATCTTCCTGCCCTACTGGTCGCTCCAGGGCGCGCTTCTCTTCATCCTGCTCCTGGCGGTGCAGGTAATCCGGATGCATTACGAGGAGCAGGTGCTGCGCCAGACCTTCCCGGAATACGCCGAGTACGCGCGCCGCACGTGGCGCGTCATCCCCGGCGTGTGGTGAGCTACGCAAAGAAGATCCAGTCGACGAGCAGCAGCCAGGGCGAGAGACACACCACCGCCCAGCCGATATAGGCGAAGAAGCCGGGCATGCGGATGCCGTGGCTCTCGACGATCGCCTTGACCATGAGGTTGGGCGCGTTGCCGACATAGGTGAGCGCGCCGCAGAACACCGCGCCGGCGGAGATCGCCGCCAGGGTCCGCGCCAGCGGGCCGGCGAGAAGCCGGGCATCGCCGCCAGCGAAATCGAAGAAGACGAGATAGGTGGGCGCATTGTCGAGGACGGCGGAGAGCACTCCCGTCGCCCAGAAGAACACGTCGTCCTGCGGCGTGCCGTTCTCGAAGAGCCGTGCGAAGAGCGGCGCTGCCGGCCCCGCCGGACCGGCCGCGATCATGTCGGCCACGGGAATGATGGTGACGAAGATCGCGGCG
>DASVOY010000517.1:0-3804 GCA_036383115.1 Allostellaceae bacterium | reverse complement strand
TCCCCACCCAGAGCCGCCCTACATCCCCGCGCGCCGATATGAGCCGGACTCGATGGAGTACGACTCTGAAACCGGCCAGATGGTCGTCAAGCTGCGCCCGCTGGCGACCATCGGCTTGGCGCTGTGGCTGCTGTTTTCGCTCGGATACGGCTTGGTTCGCGGCCTGGCGACCGAGCTCAACGGCGTCGTGATTTCAAGTTACAGAAGCGCAGTGCCATTGGATCAGTTCTTGATGTTGTGGCACCGGCGCTCCGCGCGTGAGTACGCCATCCGCCGCCCTGATGGCAGCGAGCAACGGTTTGTCGTCGGGCCGATCTGCAGCCTGTTGTCAGGCACTATGCCGGCAACAGGTACGCGCATCCATAAGGAGGCCTGGCAAGGACCTTACGAGCTGAACGGCCAGACGGCCTCCGATTTCTCGCCGATCTGCGCGATCTATCTCCCCGGCTGGCTATTGATCTCACTTGCCATATTGACGATCGGCATCATGGATTGGGCGACCAAGCGGGACGCGGTGCGATGATTCCTCGTCGCTGTTACACGTACACGGCATCATGGTCTGGACATGTGCCGCGCCGACGGCGGCGCCGGCACACAACGGCGGAAGAGCGGATCGGATGAGATTGATCGGACGCTGGCTGTCGGAATCGATCAGCATCGGCTTGGCGCTGCTGCTCGCGGTGCTGGCCATGCAGGCGCCCGCCTTCACGCGCGAATATGCCTCCACGCTGCTCCAGGTCGCGCAGGATTCGCGCCACGACATCGAGCAGCGCAAGGCATCGGCGCGGCAGTTCTATGGGATTGCCGAGAAGAACGATGACAAGTTCGTCGCCGCCCTGCGCGGCTTCGAGCCGTCGAATGCCGAGACGCTCGCGCTGTCGCTCGACCGCTCGAACACCTTGCAGGCCGCCTGTGACAGGATCGCCGCCACCCAGCTGCTGCTGCGGCCGATCGCGGCCTTGCGGGACGCATTCGACGACGAGCACGGCTACAAGGCCGTGATCTGGCGGACGCTGCTGGGCACCTATGGGGTGCAGATCGATTTCAGCGCGGCTGCGGCCGTCTACGGTTTCGCCGGGCTTCTGGTGGGCTCGCTCATCGCCCAGCTGCTGCTGTCGACCAGCCGCGGCTTGGGCGGAAAGCTGTTCGGCCGCCGGCGCGACGCCGACCTGGCCCAGCCGGGCCGACCGGTCTAAGAAAAGCCCCGCCACAAAGGGCGGGGCTCGTCGCAGTACCCGGCGGTCCTACAGAAGGCATGACTCTTCGGTGCCGGACAGCGTTGATATTGGGCCGGGAAGGTTAATTTCTTGTTACCGGCCCACGGCGCCTCGGTCCCTGGCGACGGAACTCTTCGCCGACCGTTGGTCTCGGCGGGGGCGGCGAATCTTGGGCTGTCGGGGCCTTGCCGAAGGCTCCGCCGAAGAGGAGCGGCATGGACCCGAACGAGGCGTGGCCGCCGCGGGCGCGGCATTTTGTCCATAGGATCGTTCGGCCGCTCCCGCGGTTTGTCGTGGCGCGCCTCGTCGCCACGCTCAACGGCCATCGTCTGGCGGCGGAAACGGCGCCGAGGGAGGAGGCGGACAAAATGCGAGGACAGGGCAGCGAGCCGGTCGAGCTGAGACCCGGAGCCAATGTGCGGCAAGAGGCGCGCGTGGCCGAGATCGAGCGCTGGGCGTGGGGGCGCATGCGCGCGATGCGCGCCTTCTACACCCACCTCACCATCTTCGTGGGCATCAACTTCATCCTCTTCCTCATCGATTCCGCCACGACCGGCCCGGCCTGGTTTTATGTTCCGCTGATGGCGTGGGGATTTATTCTGACGTTGCACGGGCTGCATGCCTACGATCTGCTGCCGTGGACGACCCAGGGCTGGGAGCAGCGCAAGGTGCGCGAGCTGATCATCGCCAGGATGCGCGCCGAGCGCGATCTTGACCGCTGAGGCCTGTCGCTTCGCGGAGCAGGGCGGATCGTCTAGAGGATCGGTAAATTTTCGGCGGGCCGCCCGCCGATGTGGGGTCTGAGGGGTGACGGGCGGCCCTGGCCAACGCTTGCGCGATGGTTGCATTGAAAACAGCGCGCCGTCGCCGCCGTTCCGCTTTTGCGCGTTACCGGCCAAAAAAAGCCCCGCCCGGTGAGGGCGGGGCGGTGGCAGATATGAGAGCCGCCGGTCACAGATGCCGCTGCACGCCCCGGCTGGCGCCTTCGATGTCCTCGCCGGCGCCGGCAACTGTGTTGCAGGCGCTCAAGCTCGCCGCGGCGCCGGACAGAAGCAACAGCGCGAGCAGCGCCTTGCCCAGAGTTCTCCGCATCGGTCCCTCTCCTTTGGTCGATCTGCCTTTCCAAACAGCGCCCTGATCGCGGCGTTCCAACCCGTCTCGGAGGGCAACGGAAGCGGGAAATGACGCGGGTTTCAGTCGGCGCCCGCCGGCGCCTGACTACGGGCGGCGCGCTGGCGCACCTGCATGACCGTGGGCACCGCCAGCGCGAGGGCGCCGGCGATGGCGACGAACACGGCATGGGGGGCGTGGTGGTCGAGGAGGGCGCCGAAGAGCAGCGGCGCGGTCGACGAGCCGAGATCGAAGCCGGAATAGACGAAGCCGAACACGCTGCCCATGCCGGCTCCCGCCGCGGCCCGGCGGATCAGCACGTCCCGCGACGGCGCGGTGGTGCCGTTGGCGATTCCGGCCACCACCATCATCGGCACGATCGCAAGTTCCAGGTCGGAGATTCCGGCGATCAGCAGCATCATCGCGCCGGCGATGGCGATGCCACTCATCGCCACGCGATGGTGCTGGCTCGTGCGGTCGGCGAGAAAGCCGCCAAACACCATGCCGAGCGCGCTGCCGACGAGGTAAAAGGTGAGGGCGAAGGTGGCGACGCCCAGCGGAACGCCATAGCCCGAGGTCAAGGCGGTGATGGAAAAGGTCTGAATCCCCGAGCCGGCAAAGGCGGTCAGGGCGAAATAGGCGAAGGCCATGAGCACCACCGGCGAGCCGATGACGCCGAGATAGCCGCCACGGCGCTGCGGTGCGCCCGCCGGTCGCGCGCGATCGGCTTGGCCATAGACGAGCAGGAGCCGATTGGCCACCAGGATGCTCGCGACCACCAAGCCCACGGCGCCGACGGCGACAAGCGCGATCCGCCAATTGCCATAGGCGGCGATGGCGACGACGAGCGCCGGCGAGGTGGCGTAGCCGAGCACGCCCGAAATCCCATGCACGGCATAGGCGCGGCCAAGGCGGGTTTCGCTCACGCGATGGCTCAGGATCGACAGATCGGCGGGATGAAATACGCTATTGCCGAGGCCCGCCACCACGGCCAACGGCAGCAGCATCCAATAGGATGCCGCCAGCCCGGCGGCGGCGATGGCGAGGGAGAGGACGGTAAGCCCGCCGATGAGCAGCCGGTGGGCGCCGTAGCGGTCGACGAGAATGCCCGCGGCGGCCTGGCCGAGGCCGGAGGCGGTATAGAACAGCGTCACGATCAGGCCGAGCTGCGTGAAGCTGGCCCCGAATTCCTGGTGGAGGATGGGGAAGAGCGGCGCGAGCGCCAATTGCAACACGTGGCTTGAATAGTGGGCGATGCCGACCAGCGCGATGACCGCCACGTCGCGTGGGCGAGCTTCCGCCGGTAGGGCCGCCGACACCATTCACGCCTCCCGCTTGCCACGCACCTCATTCTACCCGCCCGGGCCACGGCCCTGTCCAGGTCCGGGCGGCAATGGCAGGCATGCGTGGCAAACGCGGCCTGGGGGCGAACTATTCCTCGCGCTCGTGGCGGACGCCGAGGCCGGCGGGCAGTGCC
>DASVOY010000516.1:0-3373 GCA_036383115.1 Allostellaceae bacterium | reverse complement strand
AATCGCCGCCGCGGGCCAGCAGTTCTGGATATTGGGCCTGGCGCTGCTCTTCGCCTACCTCTTCCTCGTCGCGCAGTACGAGAGCTGGACCATCCCGCTCGCGGTCATGATCTCGGTCTCGGTGGCGGGCCTCGGCGCGCTCCTGGGACTGTGGATCGCCGGGCTGGCCGAGGACATCTACGCGCAGATCGGGCTGGTGCTGCTGATCGGGCTCGCCGCCAAGAACGCGATCCTCATGGTCGAATTCGCCGTGGAGCAGCGCGAAGCCGGGATGGGCATTCTCGAGGCGGCGGTGGCCGGCGCGCGGCTGCGGTTCCGCGCCGTGCTGATGACCGCCTTCGCCTTCATCCTCGGCGTCGTGCCGCTCGTCACCGCCACCGGCGCCGGCGCGGCGAGCCGCCGCGTCATCGGCACCACCGTGATGTCGGGCATGCTGGCGGCGACGCTCATCGGCATCCTCTTCATCCCCGGCCTCTTCGTCCTGTTCCAGACGCTGCGCGAGCGGACGGCGCGGCGCCGGGCTTAGGCCGCAGGGAAAGAACTACAACCTTGCCGCGGAGAACGGCGGCCGGGCATGCCCGCCGCGGCGCAATGTTTCACGTGAAACCTACATCTCTGTGGTCGAGTGGACCAAGAAACCTATATCTCCGCGCCCGAGTGCTCTATCGAGTGGGTCATGTCGGTGCCGCTCTGTATCAGTCAAGCTAACACAGCCGGCCCGGGCGCCCGGCGTCACAGCGCCGCCACCCCGACGGCGTCGAGCAGCAGCAGCAGATTGAGCGCGACCACGACGAGCGTCGCGGCGATGGCGGCAATGCGCGTCGTCGGCGCATTGGCGAGATCTCCCATGACCGCGCGCCGGCCGGTGAAGAGGACGAGCGTGACCAGCGGCACGGGGAGCACCAGGCTCAGCACGACCTGGCTGATGACCAGGGCACCGGTGGGGTCGATGCCGTGGGCGACGATCGCCACCGTCGGCAGCATGGTCGCCAGCCGCCGCACCCACAGCGGAATGCGCCAGCCGACGAAGTCCTGCATGATGACCTGCCCGGCCATGGTGCCGACGACCGAGCTCGACAGTCCCGAGGCGAGCAGCGAGACCATGAAGATCGCCGCCGCCATGCCGCCGAACAGGGGCGCCAGCGTGCGATAGGCGCTCTCGATCCCGACCACGCCACTCGCCGCGCCGCCGGCGAAGATGGCGGCGGCCACATACATGATCGCCATGTTGGCGAGCCCGACGGCGCCGAGCGTCAGGACGATGTCGATGTTGGAGGCGCGGACGCGGCGCCGGGCCTCGGCGGCCTCCGTCGCCACATGGCGCGTCGCCAGGCTCGAATGCAGGAAGATCGCATGCGGCATGACGGTCGCGCCGACGATGCCGACGGCGAGCATGACGCTGTCGCGCCCAGCGAGCCAGGGCACGACGGAATGGTAGGCGACGGCGCCCCAATCCGGCCGCGCCAGCACCGTCTCGATCACGTAGCAGAGCCCGACGGCGCCGACGAGCACGGCGATGATCGCCTCGATGATGCGGAAGCGCCGCTGCTCCAGCATGAGAATGCCCCAGGTGACGGCGCCGACGACCAGCGTCCCCGCCAGGAGCGGCATGCCGCAGAGCAGCGCCAGGCCGATGCTGGCGCCGAGGAACTCGGCGAGGTCGGTCGCCATGGCGCCGATCTCGCTGACGATCCACATGGGATAGACGAGCAGGCCGGGCAGCCGCTCGCGGCAGGTCTCGGCGAGGCTGCGGCCGCGGACGATGCCGAGCTTGGCGGCGAGCGCCTGGAACAGCATCGCCATGAGATTCGCGACCACCACGACCCAGAGCAGCCGGTAGCCGTAACGCGCGCCGCTGGCGATGTTGGTGGCGAAGTTGCCGGGGTCGAGATAGGCGACCGAGGCGATCAGGGTCGGCCCGGCGAAGCTGCGCAGCGCGGCGAGCGGCCGCCAGCGCGCGTCATTCTCCGGGCGCTCGACGGCACGCTTGGCGGGGGCAAGGAGAGCCATGAGGCGGGTCCGTCGGCGAGCGGAACTGGAGCGGTCTTCTGCGGTCTTCAACCATCGCCGTGGTGATTCGGCTCACCGCTTGCGGCTTCGCGCGCATAGCCGCGCACGCGCCATCGCGTTCCGGCAGCTCGGCGACAACCTTCAATAGGCTTCGAATCGCCGTGGGAAACCCGCGCTGCGCCGGAGGAACGCGGCCCCGCCGAGGCCGTTCGAAAACCATATCGCTGCGGCGATCCATCTTCCCATACAAGGCAGGGTGCCATGTTTTTCCATCGCAAAGAGCTGATGCTGGACGTCAAGGTCGACGACCCCAGCGTCGCGTTCGGACAGATGCTGCTGGAGCAGTTCGGCGGCGCCACCGGCGAGCTGACCGCGGCGCTCACCTATTGGACGCAGTCCTTCCATGTCGAAGAGGCGTCGATCCGCGACATGCTGCAGGACATCGCCCTCGAGGAGTTCAGCCATCTCGAGATGGTCGGGCGCATGATCGAGCAGCACACCGAGAAGGGCGACAAGGACAAGGCTTATGCCAGCACGCTCTTCGCCGTGCGCGGCATGGGTCCTCATTTGGTCGACAGCCGCGGCCAGGCCTGGACCGCGGCTTATGTCAACGAGGGCGGCAACGTCGTCCGCGACCTCCGCGCCGACATCGCCGCGGAAGCCGGCGCGCGCCAGACCTACGAGGCGCTGATCAAGCTCGCGCCGGATGACGGCAGCAGGCGCACCCTCGGCTTCCTTTTGACGCGCGAGGTCTCGCACACGCAGATGTTCATGAAGGCGCTGGACTCGCTGGGCAAGCTCACCGACCCGCTCTTCGGCCACGTCAAGCCGGACGAGACGGTCAACCTCTACTTCAACATGTCTCGCGCCGCCGACGACAAGGATGTGCGCGGGCCCTGGAACGTCGAGCCCGCCTTCAAATACGTCGCCGATCCGACGCCGCAGGGCAAGGAGCCCAAGCAGGTCAAGAACCCCGACGACGAGCACGCGGTGCCGCAGGCCGCGGAGTAGCGCCGCTCAGAACGAGTAGCGCCGCAACCCGCCATCGACGGGGATCACCGTTCCGGTGATGTAGCGGGCGCGCGGCGAGGCGAGGAACACGGCCAGGTTGGCGAGGTCCGCCGGCTGGCCGTACTCGCCGACCGGGATCTCCGCCTGCGCGAAGCGCTTGCGCTCCTCCTCGGGATAGTTGCGCAGGATCTGCTCGCTCATGATGCGGCCGGGCGCGATCGAGTTGACGGTGATCCCGTACCTGCCGACCTCGCGCGACAATCCCTTCGACCAGGAATGCACCGCCGCCTTGGCGGCGAAGGCGGCGTTGATGCGGTCGGGCTCGGACTTGCCGGTGATGTTGATGACGCGC
>DASVOY010000515.1:0-3746 GCA_036383115.1 Allostellaceae bacterium | reverse complement strand
GGAGGACCCGACCGAGCTCGAGGCGGCCAAGCACGCGCTCAACTACGTCAAGCTCGACGGCAGCATCGGTTGCATGGTGAACGGCGCCGGCCTCGCCATGGCGACCATGGACATCATCAAGCTCTATGGCGGCGAGCCCGCGAACTTCCTCGATGTCGGCGGCGGCGCCACCAAGGAGCGCGTCACCACGGCGTTCAAGATCATCCTCAGCGATCCCAACGTCGAGGGCATCCTGGTCAACATCTTCGGCGGCATCATGCGCTGCGACGTGATCGCCGAGGGTATCGTCGCCGCCGCGCGCGAGGTGGCGCTGCATGTGCCGCTGGTGGTGCGGCTCGAAGGCACCAATGTGCGGCTCGGCAAGAAGATCCTCAGCGAATCGGGCCTGCCCATCCTCTCCGCCGACAATCTCGCCGATGCGGCGCAGAAGGTGGTCAAAGCGGTGAAGGAGGCGGCCTGATGGCGGTCCTCGTCAATTCTGAGACGAAAGTCATCTGCCAGGGCTTCACCGGCGCCCAGGGCACGTTCCATTCCGAGCAGGCGATCGCCTACGGCACCAAGATGGTCGGCGGCGTGACGCCGGGCAAAGGCGGCACCAAGCATCTCGACCTGCCCGTCTTCGACACGGTCGATGAAGCGGTGCGCAAGACCGGCGCCACCGCCTCGGCGATCTATGTGCCGCCCCCCTTCGCGGCCGACGCGATTCTCGAGGCGATCGACGCGCAGGTGCCGCTCATCGTCTGCATCACCGAGGGCATCCCGGTCCTCGACATGGTGGCGGTGAAGCGCGCGCTCACAGGCTCGCGCAGCCGGCTCATCGGCCCCAACTGCCCCGGCGTCATCACGCCGGAGCAGTGCAAGATCGGTATCATGCCCGGCCACATCCACACCAAGGGCCATGTCGGGATCGTCTCCCGCTCCGGCACGCTCACTTACGAGGCTGTGGCGCAGACGACGGCGGCGGGGCTCGGGCAGTCGACCTGCATCGGCATCGGCGGCGATCCCGTCAACGGCACGAGCTTCATCGACGTCCTCGAGCTCTTCCTCAAAGACGAGGAGACCCGCTCGATCATCATGATCGGCGAGATCGGCGGTTCGGCCGAGGAGGAGGCGGCGGATTTCTTGAAGCGCAGCAAGGTGAAGAAGCCGGTCGTCGGCTTCATCGCCGGCGCCACCGCGCCGCCAGGCCGCCGCATGGGCCATGCCGGCGCCATCATCTCCGGCGGCACGGGATCGGCCAAGGACAAGATGGAAGCGATGACGCGCGCCGGCGTGGTCGTCGCCGATTCGCCGGCGGCGCTCGGCAGCACGATGCTGAAGGTGTTGAAGCGCTGAAATGGCCGAACAGCAGAAGGCGCAACGCAGCATCCATCCCGGCGCCGGCAGGCGCGGCGGGCGCAACATGCCCAAGGGGCGGCAGGTCGAGCCCGACGCGCTCGCGGAGGTGCAGACACTGTTGGGCGACCGACCGCGCCAGCGCGATCTGCTGATCGAGCATCTGCATCTCTTGCAGGACAAGTACCACTGCCTCCACGCCCGCCATCTCGCGGCGCTGGCGCAGGAGATGAAGCTGGCGCTGGTCGAGGTCTACGAGGTCGCGTCCTTCTACGCGCATTTCGATATCGTGCTCGACGGCGAGGCGCCGCCGCCGCCCGTCACCGTGCGCGTCTGCGACAGCCTCACCTGCGAGCTCCTGGGCGCGCAGAAACTTCTGGCCGCCCTGCCGCAGAAGCTCGGCAAGAACGTGCGCGTGGTGCGCGCGCCCTGCATGGGCGGCTGCCACAACGCGCCGGTCACCGCGATCGGCCATGCGCTGCACGAGCATGCCACGGTCGACAGCGTCGCCAAGGCGGTGAAGCAGGGCGAGACGCATCCGCATCTCCCCGCCTATCGCGATCTGGCCGCCTACCGCGCCGATGGCGGCTACAAGCTCCTCGAAGCCTGCCTCTCGGGCAAGATCAAGCTCGACGACGTGCTGAAGAAGCTCGAGGACTCGCAGCTGAAAGGTCTCGGCGGCGCCGGCTTCCCGACCGGCCGCAAATGGCGCTTCGTGCGCGCGGAGCCGAAGCCGCGGCTGATGGCGGTCAATGGCGACGAGGGCGAGCCCGGCACCTTCAAGGACCGCGTCTATCTCGAGACCGATCCTCATCGCTTCCTCGAAGGCATGCTGATCGGCGCCTGGGCGGTCGAAGCGCCGGACGTCTACATCTATCTGCGCGACGAGTACCCGCAATGCCGGGAGCTGCTGCTCGCGGAGATCCAGAAGATCGAGGCTGCCGCCCTGTCGAAGCACACGCGCATCCATCTCCGCCGCGGCGCCGGCGCCTATATCTGCGGCGAGGAATCGGCGATGCTCGAGAGCATCGAGGGTAAGCGCGGTTTGCCGCGCCACAAGCCGCCCTATCCCTCGCAGGTCGGGCTCTTCGGCCGTCCCACCCTCATCAACAATATCGAGACGCTCTACTGGGTGCGCGACATCGTCGAGAAGGGGCCGGACTGGTTCGCGAGTCAGGGCAGGCGCGGCCGCAAGGGCCCGCGCAGCTTCTCCGTCTCGGGCCGCGTCAAGAACCCCGGCATGAAGCTGGCGCCCGCGGGGATCACCGCGCGCGAGCTGATCGACGAATTCTGCGGCGGCATGGCCGAGGGCCATGTCTTCAAAGGCGATCTCCCGGGTGGCGCCTCGGGCGGGATCCTGCCGGCCTCGATGGCCGACCTGCCGCTCGATTTCGGCACGCTCGAGCCGCATGGCAGCTTCATCGGCTCGGCCGCTGTTGTCGTCCTCTCCGACAAGGACGATATGAAGGACGTCGCCCTCAATCTCCTGCGGTTCTTCGAGGACGAGAGCTGTGGCCAATGTACCCCGTGCCGCGTCGGCACGGAGAAGGCCGTTAAGCTGATGCAGGCGAAAAGCTGGGACAAGCCGCTGATCGAAGAGCTGACCAAAGTGATGAGCGATGCCTCGATCTGCGGGCTCGGCCAGGCGGCGATGAACCCGGTAAAGATGGTGATGAAGCATTTCCCCGAGGATGTGCCATGAGCGACGGCCCCGGCGTGATGGGCGAGGCGGTGAAATTCATTCTCGACGGCCAGGAGGTCGAGGCGCGCGCTGGCGAGACCATCTGGCAGGTGGCGAGCCGCCGCGGCGTCGAGATCCCGCATCTCTGCTACAGCCCGGCGCCGGGCTATCGCGCCGACGGCAATTGCCGCGCCTGCATGGTCGAGATCGAGGGCGAGCGCGTGCTCGCTGCCTCCTGCATCCGGAAGCCCGCGCCGGGCATGAAGGTGAAGACCTCGTCCGAGCGCGCCAAGTTCTCGCGCCAGATGGTGTTCGAGCTGCTGGTCGGCGATCAGCCCGAGCGCGAGACCGCGCCCGACCCGGATTCGCGCTTCTGGCGCTGGGCCGACCGCGTCGGCGTCGCCGAGAGCCGGTTCCCGTCCACTGCGCATCCCGCGCCCGACCGCAGCCATCCGGCGATGGCGGTCAACCTCGATGCCTGCATCGAGTGCAACCTCTGCGTCCGCGCCTGCCGCGAGGTGCAGGTCAACGACGTCATCGGCATGGCCGGGCGCGGCCATGGCGAGAAGATCGTCTTCGATTTCGACGATCCCATGGGCAACAGCACCTGTGTCGCCTGTGGCGAATGCGTGCAGGCCTGCCCGACGGGCGCGCTCATGCCGGCGACGCTGGTCGACGAGCACAACACGTTCACGACCAAGCCCGACCGCACGGTCGACAGTGTCTGCCC
>DASVOY010000514.1:0-1506 GCA_036383115.1 Allostellaceae bacterium | reverse complement strand
GGTCGGCGAGCCAAGCGAAGCCGTGGAGCCGGGCGAGCCATTGTGGCCGTGTCGCGGCGGCCCAGGGCGGCGTCGCGCCGCGTACGGTCTCGCCGGCGAAGCTGAACT
Source organism: Allostellaceae bacterium (assembly GCA_036383115.1). GTDB lineage: Bacteria > Pseudomonadota > Alphaproteobacteria > ATCC43930 > CGMCC-115725 > DAHUYF01. The sequence continues at coordinate 1,398 of DASVOY010000514.1, read as the reverse complement.
CGCCGGCAAGGAGCGCGGCGCCATGCGCCGACTGGCCAGGCCACGGCTCGTCGAGGCGCAACGCGAACGCCGAGGGCACGCGGCCGAGGAGGCTCAGGTGATAGACCGCCGAGCCGTAGAGCAGCGAGCGCGCCGCCTGCATCAACCGCCCGCGCGCGCCGCGCCATTGCCGCGCAGGCGCTTGATATTGCCGGGATAGGCGGAGGCGCCGCCGCTGAAGGTTGCGGTGCCGGCGACGAGCACGTCGGCGCCCGCGGCGATGGCGGCGCGCGCCGTCTCGGCATTGATGCCGCCATCGACTTCGAGGTCGATGTTGCGCCCGCTCGCATCGATACGCCGGCGCAATGCGCGGATCTTGTCGAGCTGCGAGGCGATGAAGCTCTGCCCGCCAAAGCCGGGATTGACGCTCATCACCAGCACCAGGTCGACGATATCCAGCACATTGTCGGCCGCCTCGACCGGGGTGGCCGGATTGAGCGACACGCCCGCTTTCTTGCCGAGCGACTTGATGAGCTGCAACGTGCGGTGGAGATGCGGCCCCGCCTCGGGATGCACGGTGATGATGTCGGCGCCGGCAGCGGCGAATTCCGGCACGAAGGCATCGACCGGCGAGATCATGAGATGTACGTCGAAGGGCAGCGTCGAATGCGGCCGGAGCGCCTTCACCACCAGCGGGCCGATGGTGAGGTTGGGCACGAAATGCCCATCCATGACGTCGATATGGATGTAATCCGCGCCCGCGGCGCTGACCGCGCGCACCTCCTCGCCGAGTTGCGCGAAATCAGCCGACAGGATCGACGGCGCGATCCGGACCTTCTGCTGCATGGCCGCTTGGTAACAGGGAACCGCCGCCGCCGCAAGGCGGTGTTCGTCCGGTCGGAGCGAAGATCAGGCGTTGCGGACGAGGCGCGTGGCGAAGAAGCCGTCGATGCCGTCGAACTCGGAAAGATGGCTCGGCAGCGTGCGCAGATCGCCCTCGGACGTCAGGCATTCGGCGAGGCCGCCGATCTCTTCGGCCGTGATCGGGCGGCGCGTCACGGGCGCGCCGCGCGCCATGAGCCGCACGACCTGCTGCACACCCTCCTGCGGCTCGAGCGAGCAAGTGCAATAGACCAGCGTGCCACCGGGCGCGAGCATCTCGACCGCGGCAGCGACGAGCCGCTCCTGCACGGCGGCGAGCCGCGCCACGTCGTCGGGCGTCTTCAGATGCGGCACGTCGGGATGGCGGCGGATAGCACCGGTGGCGGTACAGGGGGCGTCGAGCAGCACATAGCGCACCGGCTCCGCCGGACGCCACGTCGCCGCGTCGGCGACGAAGCTCTCGACGCCGAGCGACAGCCGCGCGAGGTTGGTGTTGAGCCGGTCGAGCCGGCGCGGCGAGCGGTCGATCGCGGTGAC
>DASVOY010000513.1:0-7405 GCA_036383115.1 Allostellaceae bacterium | reverse complement strand
GGAGACGATGAACATTCTGAGGAAAGTGCAACCGCCGGCGCTTCTGGTCGCTGGGCTGGCCCTTCTTGCCGGCTCACCCGCCCATGCCACCGACTGCAGCGACGTGACAACCGGGCTTGGCGTCCCGCATGTGGCTGTCAGCACCGCGGCCCTCAACGGCGCCGGAGCTTGCGTCGTGCTCGGGACTGTGAAAACGACGGGCTTCGGCGCGCCCGACGGATTGGCGAAGTTCCAGCTCACGCTGCCGCCCGCCGCAGCGTGGAACAAGAAGTTCGTGCAGTTCGGCCAGGGCGGCTTCGCCGGCGGCCTCAGCGCGGCCACCAATGCGGGTGATCGCCTCAAGGCCGGCAACTATGCCCAGGCGATCACCGATACCGGCCATACCGCCGGCACGACCGATGCAAGTTGGGCGCTCGTCTCTCCAGGCAAGCCCGACCGCGCGAGGCTCACCGATTACTATTTCCGCGCCGTCCATGAGGTGGCCGTGGCGATGAAGGAGTTGGTCGGGCGCTTCTATGGGACGTCGCTCCAGCGCGCCTATTTCGACGGCTGCTCCAATGGCGGGCGACAAGCCTTCGTCGAGGCGACGAAGTTCCCCGACGACTTCGACGGCATCGTCGCCGGTGCGCCGTTCTTCGACATCCGCACCATCCTGGGCGGCGTCAAGATACAAAAGGTGCAGCTGGCTTCGCCCAGCGCCTACATTCCTGCCTCGAAATTGCCGGCCGTGGACAAGGCCGTCTATGACAGCTGCGACAAGGTCGATGGCGTCGCCGACGGCCTCATCCAGAACCCGGCCAAGTGCTCCTTCGACCCGAACAGCTTGGTGCCAAGCGTACTGAATCAGGATCAAGCCAACACGCTCAAGAGCTATTTCACGGCGCTGCGCGATGATGACGGCCGGCTGCTTTATACCGGCGCGACCGTGACCGATCTGTCCAGCATCGCCAACCCCGCCGCCCCCAATGGCATGGATGCCTGGACGACCGGTTTCGTCCCGCCATTCCTGCCCGGGACCAGCGCGAGCGAACCATGGGATCCAAACGGGTTCGGCGCCTCGCCGATATCTTGGCAATTCGTCGACCATTTCATCAAGGACGTGGTCGAGCGCGATCCGGGTTTCGACATGCTCGACTACGACGTCAGCACCAGCGGTCGCGTCGGCGATGCGGCGCTCAGGCTGTTCGACAAGCGCAGCGAGGCGGGGGACGGCGATGTTCCGGAGAAGCTGCTGCCGTTCATCGAGAAGGGCAAGAAGCTGCTCATCTATCACGGTATGAGCGATCCGGCGCTGACCGCCACGCGCACCATCAAGTATTATGAGGACCTCGCGGAGACCGCCGAGATGAGCTTCCCGGAGCTCCAGGAGCATGTGCGTCTCTTCCTGGTGCCGGGAATGCAGCACTGCGCCCTCGGGCCGGGACCCAATGTCTTCGACACGCTGACGGCGCTCGATCAGTGGGTCGACGACGACGTGAAGCCGGACGGCATCATCGCCGCGCATTTCGTCGGTAACAATCCAACGGCTGGCGTTGATCGGACGATGCCGCTGTGCAAGTTCCCGGAGCAGGCGCGCTGGAATGGCGGGCCCGTCGACCTCGCGACGAGCTGGAGCTGCCCGGCCGATGACCGCGGCATGCTCGAGGTCGGCGCGAACGGCAGGACCGCCGGGCTCGGCGGCCGCGACCACTTCCGCGACCGAGACGATTAGCCCAGGGCGAGACGTCGGAGCGCGCATCGCCGATGCGCGCTCCGGCAGCCCCGCAGTGTCAGCGATGCGGGACGGTCGCTGGCGGCAGCGAATTCGAGAAGGTCGTGAGCGGCCCGATGGGGCCGGTCGTGAACGGGCCGATCTGCCCCGTGGTGAAGCGCGTTGAGGGCAGGGTTGTGGCGCCGAACTGTCGCTGCGCCGTCGCCATCGGCGGCAGCGTGATCCGCGGGCACGACAGCTCGCCCTGGTCCATGAACGGTCGCGCCAGGACGATCCGCCCATCCGGCAAGAGCGTGCGGCAGACCGGCTCGGCGGAGGCTGCCGAGATTGCCAATGCGGCGAGCGGCGCATAGAGCAGGCGCTGAAGAGATCGCATGGTTGTCCTCCGCCGTGCGCCGTCGCCATTGGCCGTGTGCCGGCCCTGCCCGCGGCGCGTCCCCGAGCGATTCCGGGACGCACTTGTAGCGCTTCTCCGCTCTCGCCAGCACGGGCATCACGCCAGCAGCTTCTCCATCGTGATCGGCAGCTCGCGGATGCGCTTGCCCGTCGCGTGGTAGACCGCGTTGGCGACCGCCGGCGCGACGCCGCACAGCGCGATCTCGGCCAAGCCCTTGGCGCCGATCGGATTGAAGTTGCGGTCATCGCTCGGCACGAAGACCGCATCGATCTCGATCACGTCGGGGTTCACGGGCACGAGATATTCGGCGAGGTTGGCATTCATCACGCGGCCATAGCGCGCGTCCCAGTCCGCCGCCTCGAGCAGCGCCATGCCGATGCCGCCGACCATGCCGCCGATGCACTGGCTGTGGGCCAGCCTCGGGTTGACGACGCGGCCGACGTCATAGGCGCCGACGATGCGCGGCGCCCGCACCGTGCCCGTCTCCGCGTCGACGCGGACCTCGGCGAAGACCGCACCGAAGGCGTAGCTCGAGAATTTCCTCTCCTCGTCGCCGGGCTTGGCCTCGCCGGTGGCCTCGATCCGGTCCAGGCCGTGGCGGCGCAGAATCTCGGCGTAGGGTGGAGCGCCTCCGGGCCTGCTGCCGGCATAAGCCGGCTCGGCGCTGGTGCCCGAGGCGGCACGGTCGCCCTGTTGCGGCAGGGCGAGCAGCTTGGCGCGCACCGCCTCGCACGCCGCCCGCACCGCCGGGCCGATGCTGGCCATGGTGATCGAGCCGCCATGCACCGGCGCCTTCGGCATGTCGGTGTCGCCGAGCTCGAAGCGCACGCGATCGACGGGCATGCCCAGCGTGTCGGCCGCGACCTGGGTCATCGAGGTATAGGTGCCGGGCCCCATGTCCGAGGCGGCGCTGCGCACCAGCGCCGTGCCGTTGGCGAAGATCGTCGCCGACGCGGCGGCGGCGGCGCGGTGCGAGGGATAGACCGCCGTCGCCATGCCGTAGCCGACGAGGGTGCCGCCGTCCCGCATCGACCGCGGCTGCGGCGAGCGCCGGGACCAGCCGAAGCGCTCGGCCGCGGTCGCATAGCAGGCGCGCAGCTCCTTGCTCGACCAGGGCAGGTTCTTTTCCGGGTCGCGCTCCGCATAGTTCTTCAGGCGAAGCTCGACCGGGTCCATGCCGAGCGCCACCGCGAGCTCGTCCATCGCCAGCTCGAGCGCGAGCACGCCAGTGGCGATGCCCGGCGTCCGCATCGGGCAGGGCGAGTTGGTGTTCATCTCGACCAGCCGATAGATCGTCCGCACATTCGGGCAGGCATAGGTCATCCGCGCGGGATCGAGGATGGCCTCGGCGTACTCCTCGTAGGTCGAGGTCTGTTGCGCCGCCCCGTGCACGAGCGCGGTCAGAGTGCCATCGCGCTCCGCGCCGAGTGCCACGCGCTGCGCGGTATGCGGGCGAAAGCCGACGGAGTAATAGAGCTCGCGCCGGCTCAGCTCGAGCCGGACGGGACGGCCCACCTGCCGCGCCGCCAGGGCCGCGATGGTGACATGCGGCCAGGTCCTCAACCCCGAGCCGAAGGCGCCGCCGACATAGGGGTCGATGACTCGGATGTTCTCCTCGGGGATGCCGAAGACATGGGCGATCTCGGACCGGTCGTTGTCGACCCATTGCGTCTTGTCGTAGAGCGTCAGCCGGTCGCCCTCCCAGGTCGCGACGGTGGCGTGCGGCTCCATGGCATTGTGGTGCTCGCGCGGCTGGACATAGACCGCGTCGACCTTGACCGGCGCGGCGGCGAAGGCGCGATCGGCGTCGCCGCGCTGGGTGCCGCCGGGACGGCCGGCCTTCGCCGTCGCCTCGCTGGGCGGGCGGCCGCGGCGCGGATCGAATTCGGTTGCCGCGGCGCTGGTCTCGTAAGCGACCCGGACCAGCGCGGCGGCATGATCGGCCTGTTCCAGCGTGTCCGCCACGACGACCCCGACGGGCTGGCTGCTGAAGAATATTTCAGGACCCTGGAAGACCCGAAGCTGGTCTCCCGATTTGGGATCGACCACCGGCCGCTCCGGCATCTCGTTGTAGGCCAGCCGCGGCGCATTGAGATGCGTGATGACGGCGCGCACGCCGGGGGCGCGCTCGGCCGCTGCGGTATCGATCTGCGTGATGCGTCCTTTCGGCACGGTGCTCAGCACCAACGCCGCATGCGCCATCTGCGGCGGACGGAACTCCGCCGCATATTTGGCGGTGCCGGTGACCTTCGCCGCCCCCTCGATGCGGCTGACCGGCTGGCCGATGGCGCCCGTCATGCCTGGCCTCCGACAGTGAGCAGGGCGCGCGCGACAGTGTGCTTCATCAGTTCGACCTTGAACGCGTTGCCGGGACGCGGCTGCGCTCCATCGCCGGCGCGCTCGGCGGCGGTGCGCAGCACATCGGCGCGGAGCGGCTGTCCGGCCAGCGCTTGTTCGACCTGGCTGAGTCGCCATGGCTTGGTGGCGACGCCGCCGACCGCGACCCGCGCCTGGCGTATCGTGCTGCCGTCGGTGTCGAGCGCCACCGCTGCCGAGGCGAGCGCCCATTCGAAGGATGCGCGGTCGCGCACCTTCAAGTAATGAGAGCGCCGGGCGAAGGCGGAGGCGGGCAGCAGCAGCGCGGTGATAAGGTCGCCGGGCTGGAGCACGGTCTCGATCTGCGGCGTCGCGCCCGGCACAACGTGGAAATGCTCGATCGGGATGCGGCGCGGCCCGGCTGTCCCGGCGACTTCGACCTCGGCATCGACCGCCATCAGCGCCACCGCGAGGTCGCCGGGATATGTGGCAATGCAATGGGGGCTGCCGCCGAGCAGCGCGTTCATGCGGTTGACGCCGTCCTGCGCCGGGCAGCCCGAGCCCGGCTCGCGCTTGTTGCAGGGGGCCGCGACGTCGCGGAAATAGAGGCAGCGTGTCCGCTGCAGCAGGTTCCCGCCCATCGTTGCCATGTTGCGCACCTGCGGCGAGGCGCTGGCGAGCAGCGCTTGCACCACCACCGGGTATTGCTGCCGGATGTGCTCGTCATCGGCGACATCGGCCAACCTCGTGAGCGCGCCGATGCGCACGCCGTTCTGGGCGACATCGACGCCGGCGAGCGGCAGGCCGTTGATATCGATGAGCTCGGAGGGCGCCGTCACCCGCTCCTGCAGCAGCTGCAGCATGTCGGTGCCGCCGGCGATGAACTGCGCGCCGCGCGCCTGGGCGGCGCGGGCGATCGCGTCCGCCTGATCGGGCGCCGCGGCGTAGGCGAAGGGGACCATCGCTTCAGGCCCTCCTGCCGGCCGCTTGCTTGATGGCGGCGACGATGTTGGGGTAGGCGCCGCAGCGGCAGATATTGCCGTTCATGTGCTCGCGGATCTCGTCGTCCGATCGCGTGCGGCCTTCGCGGATGAGGCCCAGTCCCGACATGATCTGGCCGGGCGTGCAGTAGCCGCATTGGAAGCCGTCATGCTCGATGAAGGCGTCCTGTAGCGGATGCAGCTTGTCGCCATTCGCCAGCCCTTCGATCGTGGTAATCGGCTTGCCCTGCTGCATGACCGCGAGCGTCAGGCACGCATTGACCCGCCGGCCATCGAGCAGCACCGTGCAGGCGCCGCATTGGCCAAGGGCGCATCCCTTCTTGGTGCCGGTGAGCTCCAGTCGGTCGCGCAGTGCGTCGAGCAAGGTTGTGCGTGCATCGACCCTCACCCGATGTGCCGTTCCGTTGACGATAAGCGTGGTGTCGAAGTCCTGCTGGGGAGCGGCGATTGCCGACTCCCGCTCGCTCACTGTGCTTGTCATGGCGCCGGCCGCGCGGGCACGACCCAAGATCCCTGTCGCCGACGACGCAACGATGAAGTCGCGGCGCGTCCAGTCGGGCACATGATACCTCCCTCCGCTGCTCTGCGATGCGAAACACCTGAACACGGAGAATGTCGGAAATCAGTTCCTTGGGGGCGAGCGGCGGCGCCCCAATGCGCTTTCCGGTCGCGTCGAACACGGTGGCTGCGGCGATGTCAGGTTCGCCAATCCGTGACCGCTGCGCATCGACATCGTCATCGCCCTTCGGCCGGCGGCGATCGAGAGGAACGGATGAGGAGCGGAGCCGTTGGAGGAGAAAACAAGTGCTGTATCCCGCGTGTCACGATGGTCGGCAGATCCCGCCTTCTAGACTCGACGGCGCTCACCTGCCCGGTGGTGCCGAGATGGCTCAAGCTCGGCTACGGCTCCTTTCTCGCCGTGCTGGTTCCCGTTTATTGGCGGGAATACGGTCCGGGCAATTTCCTCTGGCTTTCCGACATCGCGCTCGTCGGGACTACGCTCGCCGTCGTCATGGAGCGTCCGGCGCTCGCCGGGATGATGGCCGTCGGCGTCTTGCCGCTCGAATTCGCCTGGACACTCGATTTCTTGCTGGGAGGTCGTGCGCTCGGCCTCGCCGGCTACATGTTCGACTCCGGCAAATCGCGCTTTCTGCGCGGCCTTTCCTTGTTCCACATCGTGCTGCCACCGACGCTGCTCTGGATGCTGGATCGCTTCGGCTATGACCGCCGCTCCCTCGCCCGGCAGACGCTGTTGACTTGGCTGATCTTGCCGCTGACCTACGCTCTGACCGATCCCGCCGCGAACGTGAACTGGGTGTTCGGCCCTGGGGCGAAGCCCCAGCACCGCATCAACCCGCTGCTCTACCTGGCTCTCGAAATGGCGATCTTGCCGCTGCTTTTCATGTGGCCGACGCACTGGCTGCTGCGCCGCTTCTTCTCGCGCCAGCAGCGGCTGCAGAAGCGTGCCAGCCGGCCTCGCCTGCGTTACGGGAGGGCGGCGGCGCAACACCCCTAAATATGGCGGCCGTTACTTAACCTCCCTTAAACATTGGCATCCTACCGTGCAGGCGCCCAGTCGCGCGTCCCTGGGGAGGACCCTATTTCGCCTCGAGTGCAAACGGCCTGGATTGCCGGCATCACGGGTGCCATCGCGGTGATCCTCATCGGGATGTTCTCCTGGATGGCGTGGCAAGCCCACCAGATCGTCATCGCCGACACTTATGTTTCCAGCTCGAACCTGGCGCTCTCGGTCGAGCAGTTCGTCGCGCGCACGATCGAAACCATCGACCTGTCGCTGCGGGTCGCCATCGAGGAGTTGGGCGCCGCCGACGCGCGAACGCCGCAGGAGATCCAGGCGCGGCTGGCCGAGCGGGTGCGGCAGTCGCCTCAGATCACCAGCCTGATGGTGATCGGCCCCGATGGCCGCGTGTGGTACAGCTCGGCCCGCCTCGCGACCCCGTCTCCCAACGTTTCCGGGAC
>DASVOY010000512.1:0-3964 GCA_036383115.1 Allostellaceae bacterium | reverse complement strand
TCTCGCATCTGCTGACGGCGATGACGTGGCCGGGCGCCATCCTTTATACCGCGGCGGTGCCGAACGACCTCGACGCCGCCGGCTGCAGCGCCCGGTTGCGCCAGACCGACGTCATGTTCCTGCATCAGCGGCAGGACCCCGTGTCGTCTTTCGCGACGATCGAGCACCTGGCGAGCCTGCGCCCGCACCACAGCAGCGTGGTCGAGCTGCCCCATCCCGCCAACAACAGCCACCTGTCCCTGAACCACGACGACGACGCGCAACGGCGCGTCATCGATTTCATGGCGGACAATTTCGCGCAGTGGCCGCGCGCCGCGGCAGCCGGCAGTGCCGCCGCCGCGCGCGTGTCCGCCTCGTCCGGCGGCTACGATCACGCCGGCCGCGTCCGCTAGTCCGGAGCGTGCTGCGTTCCATCGTGCCCGCCGCCGGCGCTCCGGTAGGATATCCCCCGAGCGAACGCCGAAATGCGCGCCTGTAGCTCGGCCCGTCCTTATCTTCGACATCCTTGCTTGGCCGCGCTGAACGGTCTTTTCACCGCCGGCGCGATTATCGGGCGTTCTCGCCGTAGCTATGTTCCCGACATCGACGTCTTCCGGACGCGAGCAGTGGAGAAGTCCTATGTCGACCGATCTTCGCCTTTCCGCCCTGGTGCGGCTTGCCGCCCTCGTCATCGCCCTTTCGCTCCCGGCTGCCCTGGTCGGCTGTGCCGGGTCGACCTCGCCCGATGATTCCTATTTCATGGGCACCAACCACGCCGTGCCGGCCGTATCCGTGGGCGTGGGAGTTGCGGGCTAGGGACACTTGGCGGCGTCCATCGGTTGGGTGAACCGCAGGCGCAATCCGCTGACCTGCAGGTCGCGCCACGTCGGTGCCGCCGTCTCGTATTTTCCGGCACGGAGCGCATCGCGGACGGCGCTGCAATGCACCGGGCCGTCGAACTGGCCCGCCCTGCGCCAAGCGCCGTGACCGTCCTCGGCCATGACCACCATCAGCGTCGGCGGATCGAGAAAGACCGCCTCTTCCCGACCATCGCCGTCGAGATCCAACAGGAACGCCTCGCATTTGTGCGACGCCTCCACCAGACAGGACGGCAATGTCCAGCGCGCCAGGGCGCCCCAGTTCTGCTTGAGAAAGCTCTCGGGCAGCACGCGGCCGGCTGGGTAGACCGTGATGTTCGCCGCCAGCTCCTGCGGCGTCAGCACGATGCGTTCCCGCTCCCACCGGTTCTTGAGCTCGAGCGCGGCCTGCGCGCGTCGCCTGATGTCCGCGGCTTGCGCCCCCGTCTCGGCCGCTTTCAGCCGCTCGAGCGCCGCCCTGCCGTAGCGCGCGCCATCGAAGCGCAGATAGGCGAAGTCGAATTTCTCCGGCGGAACCACGCCGGATTCGAGCCGCGCCACCTGGCTGCCGACTGAGAGCCTCGCCGGGTCGGCGATCGGGGTGAACAGCGCCAGCAGCACGCCCAGCACGACGAAGGCGGCGGCGACATTGCAGATCTCGATGCGCTCGAGCCAGCGTCCCGGGCGGATCGCCGCCCAGGCATAGCCCAGGGCGTAGCAGGCGGCGACCACGACGCAGGCGGTGGCGATGATGCGATCGGTGGTCCAGCCATGCTGGGCGACGCGCAGCCCCAGCGCGTAGGCCGCGATCGCCACCAGCGGCACCAGCATCAGCGCCGCGAGCGAGCCGGCCAGTCGCAGCACCCGCGGCGGCGCGTGCTCTTCCTGCCCGTCCTGATGCGCGGCGTTGATCAGCACGATCAGCGCCACCGCCGTGGTCAGCAGCAGCTTTGTCGCGAAGCGGGTGCCCCACAGCGGCGCCAGCCCGGTGAAGGGCAGGGTCGCCAGAAACCCGGCGACGAACAGCGCCATGAGCGGCAGCAGCCAGGACAACAAGGTGTGGACCAGCACGCGCATGCCGCGCACGATGCCGGCGCGCGCGTCGGTCACATGAAGCGCGCAGGCGAAGGCCAGCGTCGTCGCCGGAAAGTAAAACCATTTGTGCTGGATCAGCTTGTCGAAGAAGTCGATGTCGATGAGCTTGAACAGCGCCGCGCCCAGCACGAGCAAGGCCCAGAACAGCCCGATGAAGACCCCCGACAAGGCGAGCTGCACGCCGTGCTTCCAGGCGGTATCGAAATAGCGTGGATAGCCGGCGACGATCCTGCGCTCGGCATCGCCCGCCACGATCAGCGACTGCGCGATGAACAGCGCCGCGGCGGCGAAGAACGTGAGGACGGTCGACGGCCATATGCGAAGCTCGCTCCGCCCGCCGAAGAGGGTCCATAGGGAGCTGTCGCCATTTTCGGCGAGGCGGGCGACATCGTGCACCGCCAACCCGGCGAGCAGCACGGTCGCCGCGCCAGCCCAGGCCAGCAGCGTGCGCCGGCGCATGTTGCCGAGGCCGTTCAGCAGGATGAGCGGCACGAAGCAGGCGATCAGGAGCAGCGGCGCGAACACCAGGCCTTCCGTGGCCGGCCATGCCTTGGCCTTCGCCGCCTGATAGAGCAGGTAGAGAACGAGCCCCTGCGCGAGTCCCACCGCCAGACGCGCGCTGGGCACGGCCGGCAAGCTTGCCAAGGATGTCGCTCGCAGCATGTGGTGCCCCCTCGAGCTCTACCGATCTCGGCAGGGCATCGCAGCTTGATGCTAAAGTTCGGTTAAACCGTGGCGTTCAGCCGTATCGCGCGACTTCCACCAGGTTCCCGTCGGGGTCGCGGAAATAGACCGACATCATCGGCCCCAAGGCGCCGTGGCGCGGCACCGGCCCGAGCTCGACCGCGACACCACAGGCCGCTAGATGGCGAGTCACCGCCTCGAGCGGCGCCTCGGTGATCAGGCAGAAATCGCCGGAGCCGACGGTGACATGCGTCGCCTTGGGCTCAAACTCGCGGCCCTTCACATGCAGGTTGATCTTCTGCCGGCCGAAGGCGACGGCGGTCGAGCCTTTGCCGTCGGCCGGCGGCGGCACCACGCGCGCGCCGAGCACACGCTCGTAGAAGTCGAGGCTCGCGGCGAGGTCGCGCACCGTCAGCACGATATGGTCGAAGCGGTCGATGACGAAGCCGGTGCCGCTCATTCGGCGGGTGCCGGCGCTGGCGCTGCCGCCCTGCCCTCGCCCTCGCGCGGCAGGAACAATCCTGCGGCGGCAATGATGGCGGCGAGCGCCGCCAGCACCACGAATAGCCAGGCGAAACCGCCGGTGCGGTCGAAGATGAACGCCACGAGGGGCAGGCCGAGCGAACTCACGCCGAGAGACAGCACGAACTTGGCGCCGAAGGCCGTCGCGCGCCAGCGTCCCGGCGTGTAGCGCACCAGGAGCGCATTCTCGGTCGGCGCCACCATCGACATCAGCGAGAACACCACCATGGTCGCGCCGAAGAGGGGCAGCTCGACGAGGCGCATCGACACGAGCAGCGCCGGCACCGCGACGGCCCAGCTCAGCACGTAAACCCATTTCAGCGAATAGCGGTCGGCGAGCCAGCCGCCGATCAGCGGGAAGAACATGCCCTCGGCGAAGACGAGGCTGGCGAAGCCGCCCGCGCCCAGCGTGCTGCCGGCGGTGAGCGCGACGAGCCGCTGCTCGAACAGCTTGGGCAGCGCCACCGTCATGGCCTGGTAGATGATCCCCGCCGCCAGCATGGTGACGGAGAGCGCCACGAAGGCGCGTACCACGTCGCCCCGCCGCGGCTCGGGCTGTGGGCGGAGATCCGTCTTCGCCGCCACAACCACGCCCGAGCGCACCGCCACCAGCAACATGGCGCCGAGCGCCAGGCACACGATCCCAGGCAGGATGAAGGCGGCGCGCCAATCGAGGTATTGCGTGAGGAAGCCTGCCGTCGCCGGCGCAATGCCGACGCCGATGCTGCCGAAAATGCCGTTCCAGCCGAGAATGCGGCCGCGGTTCTCCGCGTTACGGACAAGCCAGGCGATGCCGACGGGGTGGTAGATCGAGCCAAAAAAACCTA
>DASVOY010000511.1:0-2087 GCA_036383115.1 Allostellaceae bacterium | reverse complement strand
GGTCGACAGGTCGACGGCGAAATAGGCGCAGTCCCCGATCAGGCCGAGGAGCGCGGTCTCGCCCTCGGCGACGATCTCCTCGCGCGCCAGGAAAGCGGCCTGCGGGGCCGCGCCCTCGATGCTGATGACGAGGCTCTGGTTGCGCCAGACGGGCACGAAGCGGCTCGACGGGTCGACGAGGCGCTCGGCGAGCCAGGCCGCGTCCTTGCGGCGGTGCCCGGCGCGGTCGAGGCCGCCGGCGGCATAGAAATTGGGATCCTTCATCTCGCGGGCGAGACTGGCACAGGCGGCGGCACCGCGGCAAGCGGACCGGGCGATCGGCCTTGCCCCGGCGCCCGGCGGACCTGATATAGTGGGGCGGGAGGCTGGCGGCGGACAGGTCCCTCGCCAACCCGGTCAGGTCCGGAAGGAAGCAGCCGTAACGAGTTTCGACCTGGGTCGTTGTCCGGTCTCCCACCTCATGCCTATGCCGCTGTGCCGTGGAAAGGGGAGGCCAGCGCTCCGCCAGGACCGCCCCGGATGACCACGCCAATGCGCCATCGCCGCCTTATGATCTGCCATGACTGAGCCGGGTGCCGCCTACCGCGTGCTCGCGCGCAAATACCGGCCGAGCACCTTCGCCGAGCTGATCGGGCAGGAGGCGATGGTGCGCACGCTCACCAACGCCATCGCGACCGGCCGCATCGCGCACGCCTTCATCCTCACCGGGGTGCGCGGCGTCGGCAAGACCACCACGGCGCGCATCCTGGCGCGCGCCTTGAACTGCGTCGGGCCGGACGGCAAGGGCGGGCCGACGATCAGCCCGTGCGGGGCATGCGAGCCGTGCCGCGCCATCGCCGAGGACCGCCATGTCGACGTCATGGAGATGGACGCCGCGTCGCGCACCGGCGTCGACGACATCCGCGAGCTGACCGAGGGCGTGCGCTACAAGCCGGTCGCGGCGCGCTACAAGATCTATATCATCGACGAAGTGCACATGCTCTCGAAGAACGCCTTCAACGCGCTGTTGAAGACGCTCGAGGAGCCGCCGCCGGACGTCAAATTCATCTTCGCCACCACCGAGATCCACAAGGTGCCGATCACGGTGCTGTCGCGCTGTCAGCGGTTTTCCCTGCGCCGCGTGCCGGTGGAGCTGCTGGTCGAGCATTACGCCAAGATCGCGGCGACGGAAGGCGTGTCGGCCGAGCCCGCGGCGACCGCGCTCATCGCGCGCGCCGCCGACGGCTCGGTGCGCGACGGGTTGTCGCTGCTCGACCAGGCGATCGCGCTCGGCGGCGGCGCGATTGGCGAGAATGCGGTGCGGGAGATGCTCGGCGTCGCCGATCGCGGCCTGGTCTTCGATCTGCTCGAGGCGGTGCTCAAGGGTGATGCGCCGGGCGCGCTCCAGCGCATGACGGCGCTCTATGAGGGCGGCGCCGATCCGGTGATGGTGCTGCAGGATTTGCTCGAGCTCGCGCATTTCCTGACGCGGCTCAAGCTCGTGCCCGCCGCCGGTGCCGGCGATCCTGCGCTCGAAGGCGACCGGGCGCGCGGCCTGACGCTGGCGGAAAAGCTCGGCATGCCGGTGCTGGCGCGCACTTGGCAGATGCTGTTGAAAGGCATCGGCGAGGCGCAGACGGCACCCTCGCCGCTCCAGGCGGCGGAGATGGTGCTGGTGCGGCTCGCCTATGTCGCGGACTTGCCGGCGCCGGCAGATCTGGTCAAGCAGCTCGCCGGCGGGCGCGAGCCGTCGGCCGCCGGCAGCGTCGCGCCCCGCATGCCGGCAGCGTCGGCGCCGGTCGGCGCCAATGGCGCGCCGCCGCCGCGGCTCAGCGTGTCGGGCGACGGTGGATCGAGTGCGGCGCCGCGGTTGGCGCTGCGTGATGAGCCCGAGGTTGCGCCGGGGCTGCCGCAGCCGCAGAGCTTCCTCGACGTGATCGAGCTCTTTGACAAGCATCGCGAGGCGGTGTTGCGCTCGCATCTCCACGCGCATGTCCATCTCGTGCATTTCGAGCCCGGGCGCATCGAGTTCCGCCCGGCAGTCGGCGCGCCGCGCGACCTCGCCAACCGGCTGGGCAAGCTGCTCGGCGAGTGGACGGGCACGCGCT
>DASVOY010000510.1:0-4101 GCA_036383115.1 Allostellaceae bacterium | reverse complement strand
CTATACGCCATGCCGCGCGCTAGGAGCTTCTTAACGGATTGGGAACTGACAGAAATTTCGTTGCGCGCCCATGCTCGTCGAGCGGCACCGGGACCAAGCAGGCCGATGGCGCCGCATTTCCGGTTCGGCCAGGCGCCGAGGAAATAGCCGCACGCCCTCGCTATAGCGGCGCCGCCGTGCTGCGTGCGCCGATGATCAATCGAAAGCGTGGCCCGTGCAGCGATGCATTCGGACGGGCTCAATCGACAGGCCGGCTTGCCGACCGAATGACGGCTACTCCCATTCAATTGTTCTAAGCCATGATAACGCTCTGATTCAACAGAGCAAATTTCTTGTGCATCCAGTGCAACACCGACTCCGGGATCCGTCAGAAATTTACACTCTGGAATTCAAAGGCGAATTTCCACGACTCGCGATTTGCTCGGTTTCAGTGACTATCGCGGCGGAAAAAATACCGTCAGCGCGAGTGGTACAAACCCTTTTTGCGATGACCGGCGGGCAGCGCTCCATCGGCGGGAGATCAGTTTCAGCCAAGGCGCCGAATGGAATGCGCTCATCAGCACATACATTGGGACCATTCCGCTCAGCGGTGACACACCATGCGCGGCCGAGCACATCGTGTCCGCGCCTTCGCTGGACACACAGGTCAGCAGCGCCATGACGGCGAAGGTCGGCGCGGCTGCAAGGCCGAGCCAACCAGCCGCGCCGAGCGCCGCCGCATGGCTGCGGCGCCCGGTTTCGTCTCGGGTGGCGATCATTGTGCCACCTGCTCGTAGCTGTCGTGGTGACGCCACCAAA
Organism: Allostellaceae bacterium; assembly: GCA_036383115.1. Lineage (GTDB taxonomy): Bacteria > Pseudomonadota > Alphaproteobacteria > ATCC43930 > CGMCC-115725 > DAHUYF01. The sequence continues at coordinate 3,303 of DASVOY010000510.1, read as the reverse complement.
CGCCCTTTTCGTTGCGCCCTTTGGGGGCGCGGTCGAGCCACTGGTACATGCCCCAGAGCCCGTCCAGTCCGCGGGCATAGGTCGAATAGGTATGATAGACGACGCCGTCCTCGAGAACGAAGGCGCTGACGCCCGGCCGCTCCCGCACATACGCAGCAGGCTCGGCTCCAGCTCTGGCCGCGCTCTCGATGACGACTGGCGGAAGCGTCGTCTCGATCATCGCGTGGCCACCGCGACGGTAATTGTATTCACTGCCGCCGTTGCGCTGCTGCTCTTCGGTGATGGAGACGTTGAAGTCGTAGTTGAAGTCGCCGCTCTGCGAAGACGCCCAGGGAAAGGTCCAGCCCATCCGCCGCTTGAACGCCTGCAGCTTCGGAAGCGGCGCGCGCGATGCCGCCCAGAGCATAACGTCGTGGTTGGCGAGGTGCACCGCGATGCCGTTGAAGCCGTCGGCGATCGAAGAGCAGGAAGGGCAGCCCGCCTTGTAGTCCGGCCCAAACATGAAGTGATAGACGAGAAGCTGCGAGCGCCCCTTGAAGAGGTCGGCGAGCGAAACCTCCCCTTCGTCGGTGTCGAACCGGTAGTCCTTGTCGGCGCGGACCCAGGGCAGTTCCTGGCGCCGCTGCGCGAGCTCATCGCTCTGTCGCGTCAGCGCCTTTTCCGCATCGAGCAGCTTGAGCCGCGCCGCAAGCCACTGTTCACGTGTTCCGGTCTGGTGTGTGGTCATCGTCATTCTCCTTAACCCGTACGGTTCTCGTTACCGAGTGCTGGTTGATCGTCGTGGGTTAGACTAGAACCGGGCTTGGGCCTCCTGGGAGTTACAAGTGTGACGGGATTTCGATGGACCCGCTGATCACGGCGGCGGCTCGGGCGCTCGCGATGGGAGATCCCCTCGGCGCGCTGAACAGAGTGGCGCTCCGCGATGACGCGCCGGCGCTCGCGCTTCGCGGCATCGCCATGGCCCAGCTCGGCGACCTCAACCGCGCGAAAGCGCTGGTGCGGCGAGCGGCCCGCACCTTCGGCCCGAGAGACGCTGTGGCTCGCGCAAGATGCGTCGTCGCTGAGGCCGAGATCGCGCTCGCTTCGCGCGACCTCGCCTGGCCCACGAAGGCACTCGCCGCGGCATTGGCGACCCTCGAAGCGCATGGCGACCGGGCGAACGCCGCCCATGCGCGCTATCTCGAGGCCCGGCGCTCGCTCCTGATCGGGCGCCTCGACGATGCCGAGCACAAGCTTGCGCAGCTCGATCTCTCAGCTCTTACGCCTGCGCTGCGTGCCATACATGAGCTCGCGGTCGCTGGGATTTCCATGCGGCGTGTCCGCGCCAGGGCAGCACACGCAGCGCTTGCCCGCGCCGAGGAAGCCGCGCGCTGGGCACGCATTCCGGCGCTCGCGGCGGAGGTCGAACAGGCACTCGCTGTCCTCGACACGCCTGTGGCGCGGCTGATCGCGCGTGGTGAGGAGCGCCCTCTCCTGCTAGAGGAAGTCGAGGCGCTGCTCGCGTCGAAGGCGCTTGTCATCGACGCCTGCCGCAATCTCGTGCGCGAGCGAAACATGCTCGTGCCGCTCGCAAGGCGCCCGGTGCTGTTCTCGCTTGCGCGCACGCTCGGCGAGGCATGGCCCGGGGACGTGCCGCGGGACGTACTGCTTACCCACGCGTTTGGCGCGAAGCATGCCGACGAATCCCATCGCGCGCGGTTGCGGGTCGAGATCGGGCGGCTCCGCAGGCTGCTGCGGGCAGTCGCCCGCGTCAGCGCGACGAAACAGGGTTTCGCGCTCTCGCCGCGCGGCGTGCGCGAGGTCGTTGTGCTGGCGCGGCCGGTGGAAGAGCGGCACGCGGCGGTGCTCGCCTTCCTGGCGGATGGCGAGTCATGGTCGGGTTCGGCGCTTGCGCTCGCACTCGGCGCGAGCCAGCGCACCGTGCAGCGCGCGCTCAAGGAGCTCGCGGCCGCGGGCAAGGTGCAGTCCTATGGCCGCGGCCGGGCCCGGCGCTGGATGACGCCGCCGCTGCCCGGATTCGCGACGACCTTGTTACTGACAGCACCGCTCCCGGGCGGCTAGGATGGAAGAATGAAAACATCAAAGGCAGAGGTCATCCGCGAATACGGGCCCTTCCCCGAGGCCGAACAGGTCCACGGAGTCTCGTTCGACGGCAAGCATGTCTGGTTCGCGTCCGGCAACCGGCTGAACACCTTCGATCCGGAGAGCGGCAACAAGCTGCGCTCGCTCGACGTCGCCGGGCATGCGGGCACCGCGTTCAACGGCGAGCATCTGTTCCAGATCGCCGAGAACCGCATCCAGAAGATCGATCCGAAGACCGGGCGCGTGCTCTCCTCGATCCCGGCGCCGGGCGGCGGCGGCGACTCGGGGCTCGCCTGGGCCGAAGGCACGCTGTGGGTGGGCCAGTACCGGGAGCGGAAGATCCATCAGGTCGATCCCGAGACCGGCAAGGTGCTGCGCACAATCCAGTCCAACCGCTTCGTCACCGGCGTCACCTGGGTCGATGGCGAGCTGTGGCACGGCACCTGGGAAGACGACGAGAGTGATCTGAGGCGCATTGATCCGCGGACGGGAGAGGTGCTGGAGAAGATCGAGATGCCGCGCGGCGTCGCCGTATCAGGGCTTGAATCCAATGGCAGCGATCAGTTCTTTTGCGGAGGCGGAAGCAGCGGCAAGGTGAGAGCCGTCCGCCGGCCCAACCGAGGGTCCAGCGTAGCGTGAGAGCTATTGACTACTATCGCTGGGCCAACATCATCTTTAACACGCTGCTCTATCCCATTCTGCTCCACAGCACTCCCCCTCACTCCCACTCGATCGTGCCGGGCGGCTTCGAGGTGATGTCGTAGACGACGCGGTTGATGCCGCGCACCTCGTTGATGATGCGGGTGGCGGCGCGGCCCAGGAACTCGTGCGGGAAGGGGAAATAATCGGCGGTCATGCCGTCGGTCGAGGTCACCGCGCGCAAGGCGCAGACGTGATCGTAGGTGCGCCCGTCTCCCATGACGCCGACGCTTTTCACCGGCAGCAGCACGGCGAAGGCCTGCCAGATCGCGTCGTAGAGCCCGGCGTTGCGGATCTCCTCGAGATAGATCGCATCGGCCTTGCGCAGGATGTCGAGCTTCTCGCGCGTGACCTCGCCGGGGACGCGGATGGCGAGGCCGGGTCCTGGGAAGGGATGGCGCTTGACCATGCGCTCGGGCAGCCCCAGCTCGCGGCCCAAGGCGCGCACCTCGTCCTTGAACAGCTCGCGCAGCGGCTCGACCAGCTTCAGCTTCATGCGCTCCGGCAACCCGCCGACATTGT
>DASVOY010000509.1:0-3101 GCA_036383115.1 Allostellaceae bacterium | reverse complement strand
GCTGTCGAAGACGATGAGTCGGCCGGCCGCTCGCGCCGCCGCCAGGGCGGCGTGGAAGCGCTCGCGGGCCGCGGTCTCGAGGACCGAGAGCGTGATGGCGGTGAAATAGAGCACGTCATAGCCGGGCAGCGCGGCGAGAAGACCCTCGGTTGCGGCGTCGCGGAACAGCTCGCGCGCGGCCGAGGCGGAGCGATAGTAGAAGAAGCGGCGCTCGCCGCGAGCGTCGGTGCGGATGAGATAGAGGCCGGGCAGCTTTCCCGGCAGCAGCGCGACGGCGCCGGTGCCGATGCCTTCGTCGCGCCAGGACTGGAGCATGGCCTCGCTGTAGGGATCGGTGCCCAGCGCCGTGACGTAATCGACGGTGAGGCGCGCGCGCGGGTTGCAGCGCGCGAGGTAGAGCGCGGTGTTGAAGCTGTCGCCGGCAAAACCCAGATCGAGCACGTACTCGTCGCGGTGGCGCAGCTCCACCATGCATTCGCCGATCGACGCCACCCGGCGCATCTTGTCCCCTTGCCCGCCGCGCCCTTTTCTTTACTCTCTCGGCTTGCCCGCTCCGGCGGTCGGCGTCAAGGCGGAAGGAGCCCCATGCACGAGATCTTTCGCGGCGTCGCCGTGATCCCGGTCCTCACCATTGCCCGCGCCGCCGATGCGGTGCCGCTCGCCGCAGCGCTGGTGCGCGGCGGTTTGCGCGTCATCGAGGTGACCTTGCGCACGCCCGAGGCGCCTGCCGCGATCCGCGAGATGGCGCGGCGCGTCCCCGACGCCGTCGTCGGCGCGGGCACGGTGCTGACCGGCGCCGACGTCACCCGCGCCAGTGAGGCCGGCGCGCGCTTCCTGGTGAGCCCCGGCCTCACCCCCGAGCTTGCCGCGGCTGGGCGCGCCGGCGATCTCCCCTATCTGCCGGGCGCGGTGACGCCATCCGAGGTGATGGCGGCGCGCGAGTTGGGTTTCTCGCTGCTCAAGTTCTTTCCTGCCGCCGCGGCGGGCGGGATCGAGATGCTGCGCGCCTATGCCGCGGTCTTCGCCGGCGTCGCCTTCTGCCCGACCGGCGGGATCAGCGCCGAGAGCGCGGAGTCTTATCTGGCGCTCGCCAACGTGCCGATGATCGGCGGCAGCTGGATGGCGCCCGCCGACGCTGTCGCCGCCGGCGACTGGCGCCGCATCGAGGAGCTGGCCGCGCAGGCAGCGAAGCTCGGCCCGGCCCAATCGAGTCTGGGATTCTAGAGTCACCGCGCGCCGATCACCTTGTAACCGTTGTTGCGCAGGCATTGGTCGACGAGCTGCGGCTCGTCGGCGGGCTGCCCGGCGCTTTGGGCGGCGCCGACGAGTATTCCCGGCTCTGTGCCTGATGCGGCGCCATAGGTCTCGGCCAAGCCGACATTGCTCGCGGCGGTCCACCAGGCGAAGAGCGTGGCGAAGCCGGCGCCGAGCGAGGCGCCGATAACCGCCCCGGCAATCACAGGGCCGAACTGCGCGTGCTCGGCGGCCATCTTGCAATCGCGCAGATCGGTCTCGTAGCGCACGGGGTCGATGCCGCCGAGTTCGACCTTGGGCTGGTAGGCGCTCGTCGGCCCGCACGCCGCCAGCGCCCCCGTGAGCACGAGCATGAGATCGCAACGCATCGCACAGCTTTCGCTACGCGTGCGGCGAGAGGAAATTGGGGGCGCGCCCGAGTGATGCGGGAAAACGACCTGACTGGCACCCGCGGCGGATACCGAGCTTGCGGCCTCGTCTAATACGTGGCCCTTCCGCCCGAGACGTCGAAGACGCCGCCGGTGGTGAAGGAGCACTCCTCCGAGGCGAGCCAGGCGATGATCGCAGCCATCTCCTCCACCGTGCCGAAGCGGCCCATCGGGATCTTCGAGAGCATGTAGTCGATGTGCTGCTGCGTGATCTGGTCGAAGATCGCGGTCTTGACCGCGGCCGGCGTGATGCAGTTGACGCGCACCCCGGTCTGGGCGAGTTCCTTGCCCAGCGACTTCGTCAGCGAGATCACCCCCGCCTTGGCGGCGGAGTAGGGCGCGGCGTTGGGATTGCCTTCCTTGCCGGCGATCGAGGCGATGTTGACGATGCGCCCGTAATTGCGTTTCACCATGCCCGGCACCACGGCGCGGCAGCACAGGAAGACGCCGTTGAGGTCGACCTCGATGACCTTGCGCCAGGCATCGACGGGATAGTCGGCGACGGTGGCGTTGGGGCCGGCGATCCCGGCGCTGGCGACGAGGATGTCGACGGGGCCGAGCCGCCGCTCGGTTTCGGCCAGCGCCGCGGCGACCGATTTCTCGTCGGTCACGTCGACCGTACAGCCGATGGCGCCCTCGAGCCGGCGCGCCGCCGCCTCGGCGCCGTCCATGTCCCAGATCGCCACCTTCGCGCCCGAGCGGATGAAGCGCTCGGCGGTGGCGAGGCCGATGCCGCGGGCGCCGCCGCTGATGGCGGCGATGCGGTTCTTGAGGTCGATCTGGTTCATTGGGCCTCCCTCGGCTTGTCGGCGGTTGAGCCGCCTCTGTAAGATGCTTGCTACAGCGACGGAGGGACATTCGACAAGCTGCCCGTCCCGCCGTCAACCCGCGAGAAGGTACTGGGAGAGAAATCATGCCGGACGACGCCGGAAAGAAGCCGCTGCGCAGCACCCATTGGTTCGGCCACGCCGACCGTGACGGCTTCGCGCACCGGTCCTGGATGAAGAATCAGGGCCTGCCGCCGCACCTCTTCGACGGGCGGCCGGTGATCGGCATCTGCAACACCTGGTCCGAGCTCACCCCCTGCAACGCGCATTTCCGCCGCATCGCCGAGCATGTGAAGCGCGGCGTCTACGAGATGGGGGGATTCCCCCTGGAATTCCCGGTGATGAGCCTGGGCGAGACCTTGATGCGCCCGACCACGATGCTGTTCCGCAACCTCGCCAGCATGGACGTCGAGGAGTCGATCCGCGCCAACCCGATCGACGGCGTCGTCCTGCTCACCGGCTGCGACAAGACCACGCCGGCGCTGATGATGGGGGCGGCGAGCTGCGACATCCCGGCGATCACCGTCTCGGGCGGCCCGATGCTCAACGGCGATTACCGCGGGCAGAAGATCGGCTCCGGCACCCATGTCTG
>DASVOY010000508.1:0-3050 GCA_036383115.1 Allostellaceae bacterium | reverse complement strand
ACTTGTCGAAATACCATTTGGGTAAAACTCGTTGGTGGTCAACCCTTCTGGCTCCAGGAATATCTGGTGCGAATCCTTGCCGGCAAAGCGGTGGATCTTGTCCTCGATGGATGGGCAGTAGCGCGGCCCCACGCTCTCGATCTGGCCGGAATACATCGGCGAGAGGTGCAGATTGGCGCGGATCACCGCGTGGGTCGCCGGGCTCGTCGCGGTGATGTGGCAGGCGCGCTGCGGCGTGGTGATGCGCTCGGTCAGGAAGGAGAAGGGTGGCGGCGGGTCGTCGCCGGGCTGCGCCTCGAGCCCTTGCCAGTCGATGCTGCGTCCGTCGAGCCGCGGTGGCGTCCCGGTCTTGAGCCGACCGAGGCGGAAGCCGGCGCGCTCCAGCGTCGCCGAAAGCCCGACCGAGGGCGCCTCCCCGACGCGGCCCGCCGGGATCTTCTCCGTGCCGATGTGGATGAGGCCCCGCAGGAAGGTGCCGGCGGTGAGCACGACCCGGCCCGCCGCGATGACCTCGCCCGCGCCCGTCACAACCCCCGCGACTCGGCCGACCGAGTCCAGGACGAGGTCCTCGGCGCTGCCGGCCTGGATGGTCAGGTGCGGCTGCTCGGACAGCAGCGCCTGCATGGCCCGGCGATAGAGCTTGCGGTCGGCCTGGGCGCGCGGCCCGCGCACCGCCGGGCCTTTGCTGCGGTTGAGGACGCGGAACTGGATCCCAGCGCGGTCGATGGCACGGCCCATGACGCCGTCGAGCGCGTCGATCTCGCGCACGAGATGGCCTTTGGCGAGACCGCCGATAGCGGGATTGCAAGACATCTCGCCGATCGTGTCGATGCGGTGGCTCAGCAGCAGCGTGCGCGCGCCGAGGCGCGCTGCCGCTGCCGCAGCCTCGCAGCCGGCATGGCCGCCACCCACGACAATGACATCAAAGCGATACATGGCGGGAACAGTATGAACAACGGCCATGGCTGTAAAGCCGGCCCGTTAACAAAATGTTTCACGTGAAACATCGCTGGGCTGAGGCGCGGTCCCTGCCCAGCCAAAACGCTGCCGAGCGTCGGGGCTGTTAACAAAATGTTTCACGTGAAACATTGCCGGGCCGAAAAGGCCCGCCCTGCGCCTGCCGGATGGGAGGCTTGCAGCGAGGCTCTCTGGCACCCGTCGCGTAGATATGCTTCAGATGTGGCCCCTTCCGGAGATCTCTCCCTTGCGTTCTTGGCGTCACGCCTGGCCTGGCCTTCTCGCCACCTTGGACGGCGTCGGCCTGTGCCGCTTCGCCTATACGCCCCTCATCCCCTTCATGATCGCTGCCGGGGTCGTAACCGAGAGCGGCGCAGCCTATGTCGGCGCCGCGAACCTCGCCGGCTATCTCGCGGGCGCGGCGCTGGCCGCGCCGGTCGGCGCGCGGGTCGGCCTGGGACCCGCCATTCGCGGCGCCTTCATCCTGTCCGTCCTGGCGCTCGCCGCCTGCATCTGGTCCGGCGGGTTCTGGTGGTATGTCGCCTGGCGTTTCGTCACCGGTGCGACCGGCGCTGTGCTGATGGTACTGGCGCCGAGCTTTCTCCTGGCGGATGTCGAGCCGGGGGTGCGCGGCCGCAGCGGCGGCATCATCTACATGGGCGTCGGCGCCGGTATCGCGCTGTCGAGCCTGCTCATGCCGCCGCTGGCAGCCCGGGACGTCGGCCTGGCCTGGGCCGCCCTCGCCTTTGCCGCGCTGCTCACCACTGTCCTGACCTGGTCGCGCTGGCGCGGCGGCCGGCCGATATCGCGCGTGGTGGCGCCTTCTGCACGGCTCGGCGCGCCGGCACTGCTGGTGAGCCTGGCCTTCGGCATGGACGGGATCGGCTTCGTGCCGCACATGCTGTTCTGGGTCGACTACATCGCGCGCAGCCTCGCCCTTGGCACCACGGCGGGGGCGGCACAATGGCTGCTGTTCGGATTGGGCGCCGTGCTCGGCCCGGCCCTGGGCGGCGCCGTGGGCGACATGATCGGCGTCGGCCGCGCGCTGACCCTTGCCTTTGCCCTCAAGGCCGCCGCGGTGCTGCTGCCGGCGCTGGCGATCTCGCTCCCCTTCCTCACGGTGTCCTCGCTCATCGCTGGCGCGTTCACGCCGGGGATTGCCGCCCTCACCGCCGCGCGCATGACCGAGCTCGTCTCGCCTAGCATACAGACCCGCGCCTGGGGTTTCGCCACCCTCGTCTTCGGCTGCTTCCAGGCCGCCGGCGCCTATGGCATGGCCTATGCCTATGGCGCGCTCGGGAGCTACGTGCCGCTTTACGCCGCCGGCGCCCTCTTCGAGGCGCTGGGAGCGGTCCTGGCAGCAACGGCCTTCATCCTGTCGCGAAGGCGGCGGCCATAGGCCTCGTTTCGCCAGCGAACCGATCGCCTACTTGCCGATGCAGAACTCGCGGAAGATGATGTCGAGCATATCCTCGACATCGACGCGGCCGGTGATGCGGCCGAGCGCGTGGGTCGCGGCACGGAGATCCTCAGCCGCCAGCTCCGGCAAGGTTGCGATAGCGAAACGATCGAGCGCCGCCGCCGAGTCCACGAGCGCAGCGCGGTGCCGGGCGCGAGTGATGACGGGCGCGCCCGCGGCCGTGAAGCGCGATTTCATTTCGGTTTCGAGACGAGCCAGCAGGCCAGGCATTCCCTCCCCTGTGGCCACCGACAGGCGCAGCGCTGGCCCGCCTCCCAGTCCATCGGCCCAGGCGGCGACATCGGTCGGCGTCAGGTCGATCTTGTTGGCGACGACGAGCGCGTCGGCATCGATCATGCCGTGCAGCGCACGGACTTCCTCGGGCCGCGTCGCATCGACGACGACGAGGCGGAGATCGGCGGCGGCGGCGCGGGCGCGGGCGCGGCGCACCCCCTCCTCCTCGATGGCGTCCGCTGCCTCGCGCAGCCCCGCCGTGTCAGCGAGCACGACGGGATAGCCGCCGAGATCGAGCCCGACCTCGATGACGTCGCGGGTGGTGCCGGCAGTGGCCGCGGTGATCGCCACGTCGCGCCGCGCCAGCGCGTTCATCAGGCTCGACTTGCCGGCATTGGGC
>DASVOY010000507.1:0-7677 GCA_036383115.1 Allostellaceae bacterium | reverse complement strand
AGCACCGGCGAGCGCGACATGGAGCGCTTGGGCGGCCTCATCCATCGCATGCCGCTCGCGAGCTTCGCTTTCCTCATCGGCTGCGTTGCCATCTCGGTGCTGCCGCCGCTCAACGGCTTCGTCTCCGAATGGCTGACCTTTCAGGCCATCCTGCTCAGCCCCGCGCTGCCGCAGTGGGGCCTGAAGATCCTGATTCCCGCCGTCGGCGCGGTGCTGGCGCTGTCGACGGCGCTCGCCGTTGCCTGCTTCGTCAGGGCCTTCGGCATAACCTTCCTCGGACGGCCGCGATCGCCGGTCGCGGCACAGGCGGCGGACGCGGATTCCTTCTCGCTGGCTGCCATGTTCTTCCTCGCTGCGCTCTGCTTTCTCGCGGGAATCCTGCCGGGGTTCGTGATCGATGCCCTGGCGCCCGTGGTTCAGAATCTCATCTCCAGCCGCATGCCGATGCAGGCCGCCGCGCGATGGCTCGAGCTCGTCCCGGTGACGGAGAGCCGCAGCTCCTACGATGGGTTTCTCGTCTTCGTCTTCATCACGCTCTCGGCGCTGCTTTCCGCCACCGTGATCCATCGGCTGGCCTCGCGTGCACTGCGGCGCGCCCCGGCCTGGGATTGCGGATATCCCGACCCGAGCCCATCGACCCAGTACAGCGCCACCAGTTTCGCGCAGCCGATCCGCCGCGTATTCGGCACCATCGCGTTCCGGGCGCGCGAGCGCGTGGCGATGCCGCCGCCCGGCGATCCCAGCCCGGCCGTGCTCCAAGTCGAGCTGCACGATCTGGTCTGGGATTGGCTCTATCGGCCGGTCGTCCATGCCATCGCCTTTGCGGCAGACCGGCTCAATTATCTCCAGTTCCTGACCATCCGGCGCTATCTCAGCCTCGTCTTCCTGGCGCTCGTGCTGCTTCTCCTGGTCCTCGCGCTATGACCCTGATCCGTGACCTTGCCGTGCAAGGCCTGCAGATGCTGCTGGTTTTGGCGCTGGCGCCGGCGCTCGTCGGGCTCGTGCGCAAGGTGAAGGCGCGGCTGCTGCGCCGCCGTGGCGCGCCGATCTGGCAGCCTTATCGCGACCTACTGCGGCTGCTGCGGAAAGAGGTGGTGCTGGCGGAGAATGCGAGCTGGCTCTTCCGCGTCACGCCCTATCTGATCTTTGCCGCGACCTGGGTTGCCGCCGCCCTCGTGCCGACATTCGCCACCGGCCTCCTGTTCAGCTGGTCGGCCGATCTCATCGCCATCATCGCCCTTCTGGCCAGCGCGCGTTTCTTCCAGGCGTTGGCCGGCATGGATGTCGGCACCAGCTTCGGCGGCATCGGATCGAGCCGGGAAGTGATGATCGCATCGCTCGCCGAACCGGCCACGATCACGATCGTGTTCACCTTGGCGCTGATCGCGGGCTCGACACAGCTTTCGACGATGGCTGCCTTCCTGGATTCGCCGGCCGTCGGATTGCGGGTGTCGTTGGGATTGGCGCTCATCGCCCTCGTCATCGTCGCGATCGCCGAGAATGGCCGCATTCCCGTCGACAATCCGGCCACGCATCTCGAACTCACCATGGTGCACGAAGCCATGGTCCTCGAGTATTCAGGCCGACATCTCGCGCTCATCGAGCTGGCGTCCGCACTCAAGCTGCTGCTCTATATCTCGGTGATCGCGTGCCTCTTCGCGCCCTGGGGATTGGCCGGGTCGGACGCGAGCGCCGCGGCACATTTCGCGGGCGCGGCGGCTTACGTCGCCAAGCTTGCCGTCGGCGGCGTTCTCCTGGCGGTGTTCGAGACCGCCATCGCCAAGATGCGTGTGTTCCGCGTGCCTGAGTTCCTGGGTGCGGCGCTGATGCTTGGGCTGCTCGCCACGCTCCTGCGCTTCGTCTCCGGGAGCTTCTAGATGGACCGCCTGGCATTTGACATCGCTCACCTTCTTGCCGGCGCCCTGGTGCTCGCAAGCTTCGTGATGCTCTACCAGGATCGCCTCTATGCGCTGCTCAACGTCTATGCCGGACATGCGCTGGTGCTGGCGCTCTCGGTCGCCTGGCAAGCTTTCATTCAGGACGCGCCGCACCTCTATGTGACGGCCGCCATCGCCCTGGTGTTCAAGGCCATCATCATTCCCGTCGCCCTGCGGCGCATCATCAGGCGGCTCGGCATCCACCGCGAGATCGAGACGGTGGTCGGTATCGGCCCGACGATGCTTGCCGGCATGGCGCTCATGGCGTTGTCCATGGTCGTCATGCTGCGGGTGACCAGCGAAGCGACGCCGATCGCGCGCGAGGATCTCGCCTTTGCTCTCGCCGTCGTGCTGCTCGGCCTCCTGATGATGGTGACCCGGCGCAACGCGGTGAGCCAGGTCGTGGGCTTCATGTCGGTCGAGAACGGGCTGGTGCTTGCGGCAACGGGCGCCAAGGGCATGCCGCTCGTCGTCGAGATCAGCGTCGCCTTCTCGATCCTCATCGCGCTCATCGTCATCGGCATTTTCCTCTTTCGCATTCGCGAGCGCTTCGACACGGTCGATGTCGGCGCGCTCGACCGGTTCCGGGGAGAGCGTTCATGATCGGGTCGTTCTTCGGCAGCGCGGATGCCGTGCTGCTGATCCCGCTTTGCGCGGCAGCCGTGCTCGCCCTCCTGCCGGGCTATCGCTTGACGGCGCGCCTCAATGTCGCGGCCACCTTGCTGACCTTGATTTCCGCCCTGTCGCTGCTGTTCGGCGGGCATCCTGCGCCGAGCGCTTACCTGCTGGTCGATGATCTCAACGTCGTCTTCATCGCGCTCAATACGTTTGTCGGCTTCACCACCAGCGTCTTCAGCGCGAGCTATGTCGGCCATGAGTTGGAGACGGGGCGGCTCACGCCCGCCTATCTCCGCTTCTATCACGCCACATACCAGGTGCTGATGTTTGCCATGAATCTGGCGCTGGTGGCGAACAACATCGGACTCATGTGGGTGGCCATCGAGATCGCCACGCTGACCACCGTAGTCATGGTCGGGATCTATCGCACCCCCGAGGCGCTCGAGGCGGCATGGAAGTATTTCATCCTCGGCAGCGTCGGCATCGCGCTCGCGCTCTTCGGCACCATCCTCGTCTATGTCGCGGCGCAGCCGGTGATCGGCGAAGGCCTCAACTCCATGGTCTGGACGGAACTGGTCGGCCGCGCCGCTGAGTTCGATCCCGCCCTGTTGAATGTCGCCTTCGTGTTCCTGCTGCTCGGCTACGGCACCAAGGTCGGCCTCGCGCCGCTCCATGCCTGGCTGCCCGATGCCCATGCCGAAGGCCCAACGCCGATCTCGGCGGTTCTCTCGGGGCTTCTCCTCAACGTCGCCCTTTATGCCGTGCTGCGCTTCAAGATCCTGATGGCGGCGAACGAGGCGGCCGTCGCGCCCGGGCCGCTCATGGTGACGCTGGGACTCGTCTCGCTCGTCTTCGCTGCGTTCATGCTCTACCGCCGCCGCGACATCAAGCGGATGTTCGCCTATTCGTCGATCGAGCATATGGGGATCATCGTCTTTGCCTTCGGCATGGGCGGTCCCTTGGCGAACTTCGCGGGGTTGCTGCACATGACCATGCACAGCCTCACCAAATCCGGCATCTTCTTCGCCGTCGGACACATTGCGCAGGTCAAGGGCACGCAGCGGATTGCCGAGATCGGCGGCCTCACCGAGACGCATCCCTGGCTCGGCTGGAGCCTCGTCCTCGGCGTCGTCGCCATCGCCGGGCTGCCGCCGCTCGGGATCTTCATGAGCGAATTTCTCGTGGTGAGCTCCACCTTTGCCCGGTCGCCGCTGCTCGCCATCCCGCTCGTCTTCGGCCTGCTCACCGCCTTCGGCGCGCTGTTCCTGCGGCTGAACGGCCTGGCGTTCGGCGAGCCCCGCGGCGGCACGGCACCGGTGGAGGCGTCGTACGCCCCGCTCTTCGCCCATCTGGCGCTCGTCGTCATCGCCGGCGTCTATCTGCCGCCGCAGCTGGTGACGTGGTTCCAGCATGTCTCGAGCCTCCTCGGGTGAGGCGCGGGATGGCAGGCATGTCGGCACTCGGCGAGCTTGTCGGACAGGGAAGGCGGGCCGATACCCACCGCCCCTATCCGCGCGCCATCATTGATGCGGCGGCATGGCGGCTTGCCGCGACGAAGCTTGGCGACGGGCGTCTCGTCCTGCTCGGCCTATGGGGGGACAGGGGTGCGGTGCATATGGCGCTCCTCGACGAGCGGGCCGGCGACATCGCCGTCTTGAGCCTCGAATGCCCCGCAGGCCGATTTCCTTCGGTCGCCAGCGATCATGCGCCGGCGATCCGCCTCGAACGCGCCATCCGCGATCTGTTCGGCCTCGAGGCCGAGGGCACGCCCGATAGGCGCCCCTGGCTCGACCACGGCCGTTGGGAAATCTCCCATCCGCTCGCTGGCACGCCGAAGCCGCAACGGCGCGAGGCTGCACCCTACGCCTTTCTTCCGGCCGAGGGCGAGAGCCTGCACCAGATCCCGGTCGGTCCGGTCCATGCCGGGATCATCGAGCCCGGGCATTTCCGGTTCACCGCCGCCGGCGAGACGATCGTGCGTCTCGAGGAGCGGCTGGGCTACGTCCACAAGGGCATCGAGAAGCTGATGCAGGGCGCCGATCTCGAGCGCGCCGCGAAACTCGCCGGCCGGACCTCCGGCGACAGCACGGCCGCCTACGCGATCGCCTTCGCGCGCGCGGCAGAGGGGGCGCTCGGCATCGACGTTCCGCCGCGCGCCCACTGGCTGCGCGCGCTGATGGCCGAGCTGGAGCGGCTCGCCAACCATTTCGGCGACATCGGTGCGATCTGCAACGATGCTTCTTTCGCGCTGATGCATGCTCATTGTGCGGTGCTGCGCGAGCGCGTGCTGCGCGCCGCCGACGCCGCCTTCGGCCACCGTCTGATGCGCGACTGCGTCGCACCCGGCGGCGTTGCCGTCGATCTGGAGGCCGCCGGCATGGCGGCCATCCGCGGGCTCCTCGATGAAGCGCGGCGGCGCTTCCCCGCGTTGGTGGCGCTCTACGACGATACCACCTCGCTCCAGGACCGCACCGTCGGAACCGGGATCCTGCGACCCGAGCTTGCACGGCAGTTCGGCGCGGGAGGCTATGTCGGCCGGGCCTCGGGCCGCGGCTTCGATGCGCGCCGCAGCCCGGGCTATGCGCCTTATGACCAGCTGCAGTTCGATGTGCCGGTCCGCAGCGAAGGCGACGTCAATGCGCGCGTCTGGATCCGCATCCGTGAGGTCGAGCAGAGCTTGGATTTAATCGGCCAGATTCTCGAGCGCCTGCCCACGGGTCGGACCCGCATCGACTTGGCCGGCGCCGATCAAGCCTATCCCTCGGAGGGGATCGCTCTCGTCGAAGGGTTTCGCGGAGACATCCTTGTGTGGCTGCGGCTCGGCCGCGACGGGCGGGTCGAGCGCTGCCATCTCCGCGACCCGTCGTGGTTCCAATGGCCGCTTCTCGAAGCGGCGATCGAAGGCAACATCGTCGCCGATTTCCCGCTCTGCAACAAATCGTTCAATTGCTCCTACTCGGGTCACGATCTCTGAGGGCTCGCCATGCGCAAGCATCTGTTCGAAGGCCTGGTCCGACCGCCGCTGACCGAGGCCGCACCCCTGGCGAACAGCGCGGCCGTTGCGGAGCTGGGGGCCAGGCTCAATGAAGCCGCGCGGCGCCGCCTGGGCCGCAGCCTCTCGATGCGCCAGGTCGATGCCGGCTCCTGCAACGGCTGCGAACTCGAGATCCACGCGCTCAACAATGCCTTTTACGACCTCGAGCGCTTTGGCCTGCGCTTCGTCGCCTCGCCGCGTCATGCCGACGTGCTGCTCGTCACCGGCCCGGTAACGAAGAACATGCGCGAGGCGCTGGAGCGGACCTACCGCGCAACCCCCGATCCCAAATGGGTGGTGGCGGTCGGCGACTGCGCCCTGGATGGTGGCTTGTTTGCCGGCAGCTACGCCTGCGTCGGCGGCGTCGCTTCGGTCGTCCCCGTCGACCTCCACATCCCCGGCTGCCCGCCGCGCCCCGAGCAGATTCTCAGGGGGTTGCTGGCATTGCTGGCGGAACAAGGAACGCGGAAGCGCGACGGATCATAACTTGCGCCGGCAGCGCGCTTGACTCGAAAGGGTCCTGCCGCAATGCTCCCCTTGTGGGCGTAATGCGAGCCTCGGCCGGCATGCTGGCCGGGCGATGGTTCAGTTTGGTTAAGATCGCCACGGCCTAGACTGTCGGGTTCACCCCTGTCCGGCGCCGATGGGCCGCGCTCGGGGCACGAGCGGAAGGCCGCGCGATGGCGTGAGAGGGGGCGAATGGTTGGCTTGGTAGGACCGGCGAGGCAAGGGCTCTACGACCCGCGCAACGAGCATGATGCATGCGGCGTTGGCTTCATCGCCCATATCAAGAACCGCAAGAGCCACGGCATCGTCGCGGACGGCATCCGCATCCTGCTCAACCTGGCGCATCGCGGCGCGGTGAGCGCCGATCCGCTGGCGGGCGACGGCGCCGGCATCCTGCTGCAGCTTCCCGACAAGCTCTTCCGCGCCGAGGCGAAGCGGCTGGGATTCGCCCTGCCGCCCACCGGTGGGTACGGCGTCGGCATGATGTTCCTGCCGCGCAACGCCGCCACCCGGGCCGCCTGCGAGGAGGCCCTCACCCATTTCATCGCCGCCGAGGGGCAGCGCCTGCTCGGCTGGCGCGACGTGCCGGTGGACAGTGCGGTGCTCGGCGACAGCATCCGGCCGATCGAGCCGGTGATCCGCCAGGTGTTCATCGCCCGCGGCGCCAACTGCCCCGATGTCGACGCCTTCGAGCGCAAGCTCTTCGTCATCCGCAAGCAGACGCATCTGCGCATCCGCGCCCAGGGGATGCCGGAGCAGAGCGCGTTCTACATCGCCAGCCTCTCGGCGCGGACCATCATCTACAAGGGGATGGTGATCCCGGAGCGGCTCGCCCTCTACTACCGCGACCTCAACGACAAGCGCCTGGAATCGGCGCTGGCGCTGGTCCATGCGCGCTTCTCGACCAACACCTTCCCGTCATGGGAGCTGGCGCATCCCTTCCGCTACCTCGCCCATAACGGCGAGATCAACACGCTCAGGGGCAACATCAACTGGATGATGGCGCGGCGCCGCTCGATGAGCTCGGAGCTGCTCGGCGACGATCTCGCCAAGCTGTGGCCGCTGATCGGCGACGGCAATTCGGATTCGGCCACGCTGGACAATTGCCTCGAGCTGCTGATCGCCGGCGGCTACTCGCTCTCCCACGCGCTGATGCTGCTGATCCCCGAGGCCTGGGCGGGGAACGAGCTGATGGACCCGGCGCGGCGCGCCTTCTACGAGTACCACGCGGCGCTGATGGAGCCGTGGGACGGGCCGGCCGCGCTCGCCTTCACCGACGGGCGCCAGATCGGCGCGACGCTCGACCGCAACGGGCTGAGGCCCGCGCGCTTCATGGTGACGCGCGACGACCTCGTCATCATGGCGTCGGAGGCGGGCGTCCTCGACGTGCCCGAGGCGCGCATCCTGCGCAAGTGGCGGCTCGAGCCGGGCAAGATGCTGCTTATCGACTTGAAGAAGGGGGCCATCGTCTCCGACGAGGAGATCAAGGCCGAGCTCGCGCGCGCCAACCCCTACAAGACCTGGCTGGGACGCACCCAGATCCAGCTCGAGGAGCTCCCCGAGGTACCGGCGGCCGCGCCG
>DASVOY010000506.1:0-2730 GCA_036383115.1 Allostellaceae bacterium | reverse complement strand
CGGCGGATGCGAACTCGTGGATGGCCGGGCCAAGCCCGGCCATGACGAACTGGGACGGGTCGCGGCCATCAGAACTCGATCCCCACTTGCGCCTTGACGCCGGCGCGGAAGGGATGCTTGACCAGCGTCATCTCGGTGACGAGGTCGGCCACGTCGATGAGCTCGGGCTTGGCGTTGCGGCCGGTGACAACGACATGCAGATCGCGCGGCTTGGCCTTGAGCGTCTCCACCACCTCTGCGACCGGCAGGTAGTCATAGCGTAGCACGATATTGAGCTCGTCGAGCAGCACCAGGCGATAGGCGGGATCGGCGATCATCGTCTTGGCCGAATCCCAGGCGGCGCGCGCCGCGGCGATGTCGCGCGCGCGGTCCTGCGTGTCCCAGGTGAAGCCCTCGCCCATGGCGCGGCAGGTGACGAGGTCGGGAAAGCGCTCCAGGACGTGGCGCTCGCCCGTATCCCACACGCCCTTGATGAACTGCACGATGCCGACGCGCATGCCATGGCCGAGGCAGCGCATCACCATGCCGAAAGCGGCGGTCGATTTCCCCTTGCCGGTGCCGGTGTGGACGATGACGAGGCCGCGCTCCTCGGTCTTGGTGGCGAGCATCCGGGTGCGCGCCGCCTTGCGCTTCGCCATCTTCTCGGCGTGGCGCCGGTTCAGCTCCTCTTCGCTCTCGATGGCATCGCTCATGGCTTCCTCGCGAACTCCCCGAGCTTGTCGCGCAGACTGTTGCGCCGCGGCTTCCAAAAGCCGCGATCGATCGCCTCGCCGAGACGGTCGGCAATTTCGGCCAGCGCGTGGGGATTGTGCGCGGCGAGGAAGCCGCGGATGTCGGCGTCCTCGAGATAGGCGTCGTAGACCGCGTCGAAATGGTGGTCCTTGACCGCGCGGGCGGTGGCGGCGAAGGCGAAGAGG
Organism: Allostellaceae bacterium; assembly: GCA_036383115.1. Classification (GTDB taxonomy): domain Bacteria; phylum Pseudomonadota; class Alphaproteobacteria; order ATCC43930; family CGMCC-115725; genus DAHUYF01. Next base: position 1,813 of record DASVOY010000506.1, on the reverse strand, counting down.
TAATCGACCGTCGCCGCCATCTCGAAGCCGCCCTTGTAGCCGTGGCGCATCACGCCCTTGAGCCATTTCGGATTGACGACGCGGGCATGGACGACGCGGCCGACCTCTTCTTCGAGCGTGCGGATGCGCGGATTCTCCGGGCGCGAATGGTCGTTGTGATAGACGATGGGCGCGGCACCGGCGAGATGGCGCACGGCGACGGCGAGACCGCCCTCGAACTGGTAGTAGTCGTCGCTGTCGAGGAGATCGTGCTCGCGGTTGTCCTGATTCTGCACGACGGCCTCGACCTCGGCGAGCCGGTCGCGCAAGAGCGCATGCTCGGGAGCACCCTGCGCGCCCGCGCCATAGGCATAGCTGCCCCAGGCGAGATAGGCCTCGGCGAGATCGCGGTCGTCGCGCCAGCCGCGCTCGTCGATCAAGGCCTGCAGCCCCGCGCCATAGGCGCCCGGCTTCGAGCCGAAGACGCGATACCCGGCGCGCCGCGCCGCCTCTGCGGCGGGCACGCCCTTTCGCTCCAGCGCCGCGCGATCGGCAGCCACGCTCGCCGCGAGCGGGTTGCTTTCCGCCGGCTCGTCGAGCGCCGCCACCGCGCGCGCCGCGCTGTCGACGAGATCGATGAGGTTCGGGAAGGCGTCGCGGAAGAATCCCGAGACGCGCAAGGTGACGTCGACGCGGGGACGGTCGAGCAGCGCGACCGGCATGATCTCGAAGCCGGTGACGCGGCCGCTCTGCCGCTCCCATTGCGGGCGCACGCCCATCAGCGCCAGCGCCTGCGCGATATCGTCGCCGCCGGTGCGCATGTTGGACGTGCCCCAGGCCGAGAGCGCGAGGCGGCGCGGATAGCGCCCGTGATCCTGGGCGTGGCGCGCGACGAGGAGCTGCGCCGATTTCCAGCCGAGCTGCCACGACGCCGGCGTCGGCACCGCGCGCGTATCGAGGGAATAGAAATTGCGGCCCGTGGGCAGCACCTCGGGCCGACCGCGGGTCGGCGCGCCCGACGGTCCCGGCGGCACGAAGCGTCCGGCAAGCCCGCGCAGGAGCCCGCCGATCTCGGCGTCGCCGCAGGCGATGACGTCCGGCCGCAACGTGCCCTCGATCCAGTCGAGCACGGGCCGGGTGCGTTGCCATTTCTTCGCCGGCGACTGCGTGCCGGCGACGAGCCGGCGCGCCAGCGCCTCGAGCCGCTCTACCGCATCGCCGGCGGTGCGCCAAGCGCCGTCGCCGCCGAGCGCCTTCGGGCGCGGCCCGTGCCATGCCGCGCCGAGATCGGCGGCGAGAGGATCGAAGCCGAGCCTGAGATCGGCCGCCAGCGCGGCGATGAGCGAGGCCTGCGCCGGCGCCCGTCCGCGCGGCAGCCGCGCCAGCGCCACCAGGAGATCGATAAGCTGATCGCCGCGGGGCGCGCGGCCGAAGACATGCAGCCCATCGCGGATCTGCATCTCCTTCAATTCGCAGAGATAGGCGTCGAGCTTGCCGAGTGCGCTGTCGTCGGCATCCCCCTCCGCAATGCCGCAATCGCGGTCGAGCCCGGTCGCGCGCACGAGCTCGAGGATCTGGCCGCGCAGAAGTTTGATGCGGCGCGGATCGCTGCCGGCGGCGCTGTAATACTCGTCGACCAGCCGCTCGAGCTCGGCGAGGCGGCCGTAGCTCTCGGCCCGGGTCAGCGGCGGCGTCAGATGGTCGATGATGACGGCCTGGGCGCGCCGCTTGGCCTGCGTACCCTCGCCGGGGTCGTTGACGATGAAGGGGTAGATCAGCGGCAGTTCGCCGAGCACGGCGTCCGGCGCGCATCCGCCGCCGAGCCCGAGTCCCT
>DASVOY010000505.1:0-1703 GCA_036383115.1 Allostellaceae bacterium | reverse complement strand
CGAAGCGGCGTCCGGCCTTCGGCGCGTTGATAGCTGCTCCATCGGTTGCACCGTGAACGAGCTGCGCGCACGTCCCTCTTTGTGCGCGAAAGGCGACCTGCTCAGCGCGGGCAAAACCGTGCCGCGTTGGCCACAATTGATCCGGTTCGGGACACTCGGCCGGGCGCGGTCCTGGTCGCCTATGAGCGCACCCCTACCGCCGCATCAGCAGCTTGAGCATGAAGTCGGTGACCCGGTCGAAGGGCGGCCGCAGCATCCAGGTGCCGTTGAGGCGACTCTGCAGGAACACGCTTTTGCGATGCGAGAAGGTCTGGAAGCCGATCTCGCCGTGATAGGCGCCGATGCCCGAGGCGCCGACGCCGCCGAAGGGCAGCTCCTCGACGGCGATATGCATCAGCGTCTCGTTGACCGAGGCCCCGCCCGAGATGGTGCGGTTGAGCACTTCGTCGCGCCTCCTCGCATCGGCGCCGAAGTAATAGAGCGCGAGCGGGCGTGGCCGCCGGTTGACGTAGTCGATCGCCTCGTCGAGCCGGCGGTAGGTCTTGATCGGCAGCACCGGCCCGAAGATCTCCTCGCGCATGACGGCGAGATCGTCGGCCGGCTCGACCACCAGCGTCGGCGACAGCTTGCGCTCGCTCGCGTCCAGCGCCTCATGCGCCGGGTTGAGCTCGACGACGCGTGCGCCCCTGCCCTTCGCCTCGTCGATGTAACCCAGCACACGCCGATAATGGCGCTCATTGACGATGCTGGTGTAGTCCGGGTTGGCCTTGAGGCTCGGATAGAGCTTGCGCACTGCCTGGCCGGCGAGATTGATGAACTCCTCGCGCTTCGCTTCGGGCACCAGCACGTAATCGGGGGCGATGCAGGTCTGGCCGGCATTCAGCAGCTTGCCGTAGACGATGCTCTCGACCGCGCTCGGCAGCGCCGCGTCCTCGCCGAGGATGCAGGGCGACTTGCCGCCGAGCTCGAGCGTCACCGGCGTCAAGTTCTCCGCCGCCGCCTGCATGACGAGGCGGCCCACCGCGGTCGAGCCCGTGTAGAACAAATGATCGAAGGGCAGCCGCGCGAAGGCGGCGCCGATCTCGGGGCCGCCCAGCACGGTCGCCACCTTCTCGCTGGGAAAGAGGCCGGCCAGGAACCCGGCCATGAACTCGGAGGTGCGCGGCGTCAGCTCCGAGGGCTTCAGCATCACCCGGTTGCCGGCGGCGAGCGCCGCCAGCAGCGGCATCATGGCGAGCTGGAACGGGTAGTTCCACGGGCTGATGATGCCGACCACGCCCACCGGCTGATAGAGGATGCGCGCGCGGCCCGGCATGAGCTCGAGGCCGACCGAGACGCGTTTCGGCTTCATCCAGGTGGCGAGCTTGCGCGAGGCATGGCGAAGGCTGGAGAGCGTCGTGAACACTTCGGCCAGCACGGTCTCGTGCCGCGAGCGGTTGCCGAAATCGGACGAGATCACCTGGGCGATGCGCTCGGCGTTGCCCTTGACGGCCGCGCGGTGCTTGGCGAGGTCGGCGCGCCGCTCGGCGAGCGACGGGGACCCATCCTTCAGAAAGGCGGCGCGCTGGCGGTCGAGTATGGCGCGCAGCTCGTCGGTGGCGCTCGATGAGCCGGGCGGCAGGACGGCCATGCTGACGACGCTCATGTTTCCTCTCCGGGCATTCGCGCGGCCGGCGGGTTGGGTGCTCCCGCCTGGCGCGTCT
>DASVOY010000504.1:0-6854 GCA_036383115.1 Allostellaceae bacterium | reverse complement strand
CGCCCGGCAGCTACCTCAACGTGGCGACACCAGCCTTCTCGCTGGTCGAGACCGACCATCCTTGGATCGAAGCTAACTACAAGGAGACCCAGCTCACGCACATGAAAGAGGGCGATGCCGCGACCGTCACCGTCGACGCCTATCCGGGCATTCTCTTCAAGGGGCGAGTCGCCAGTCTCAGCCCCGGCACTGGCATGCTGTTCTCGGTGCTGCCGCCGCAGAATGCGACCGGCAACTGGGTCAAGGTGGTGCAGCGCCTGCCGGTGCTGATCGTGATCGACCACCCTGATCCCAGCAGGCCACTGCGCGCGGGCATGAGCGTCACCGCCGATGTCGACACCGGCTATGTCCATCCCGTGCTCGCCGCGATCCATTCCCTCTTCGGCGCCAACCGCGCGAGCGCCAGCACGCAGCAATGAGCCAGGCGCCCGATTCCTCGGCTGCGCCGCCCGTGGTGCATCGCGGCCTCGTCACCGTGTCGATCATGCTGGCGACGATCATGCAGGCACTCGACACCACGATCGCCAACGTGGCGCTGCCCTACATGCAGGGCAGCCTGTCGGCGGCGCAGGACCAGATCACCTGGGTGCTCACCTCCTACATCGTCGCCGCTGCGATCATGACGCCGGTAACGGGGTGGGTCACCGGCCGCTTCGGGCTGAAGCGCGTCTTTCTCGTCTCGGTTGCCGGGTTCACCGTGGCCTCGATGCTGTGCGGCTTCGCCACCAGCCTCGGCGAGATGGTGGTGTTCCGCCTGCTGCAGGGCGTATTCGGCGCGGCGCTCGTGCCGCTGTCGCAATCGGTGCTGCTCGATATCAATCCGAAGGAGCGGCAGGGCCAGGCCATGGCCATCTGGGGCGCCGGCATCATGGTCGGCCCGATCCTCGGGCCGACGCTCGGCGGCTGGCTCACCTTCAACTACAATTGGCGCTGGGTCTTCTACATCAACCTGCCGGTCGGCATCCTGGCGTTTCTCGGCATTCTCCTATTCGTGCGCGACACGAGAAGGGAGCGCGGCCAGCGCTTCGACTTCCTCGGCTTCGCGCTCCTGAGCCTCGGCGTCGGCGCGCTCCAGATCATGCTCGACCGCGGCGAGCGCAACGACTGGTTCGGCTCCCTCGAAACCGTCATCGAGTGTGCGTTGGCTCTGTGCGGCTTCTGGATGTTCACGCTGTGGACCTCGATCGCCGACCGACCGTTCTTCAATCCGGCGCTGCTCAGGGACCGCAACTTCGTCGGCAGCTGCATCCTCATCTTCATCGTCGGCATCATCCTCTACGCTACGCTCGCGCTGTTGCCGCCGATGCTGCAGGGCCTGATGGACTACCCGGTGACCACCGCGGGCCTGGTGATGATGCCGCGCGGCATCGGCACTATGCTGGCGATGCTCGCCGTCGGCCGGCTCATCGGCCGCGTCGACACTCGCCTCCTGTTGCTCGCCGGGCTCGCCGTGACCGCCTTCTCGCTCTATCAGATGACCGGCTACTCGCTTCAGATGGATTGGTGGCCGATTGTCACCGCCGGCGTCGTCCAGGGCTTCGGGCTGGGCTTCCTCTTCGTGCCCCTGAGCACCGTTGCCTTCGCCACGCTGCCGCCGTCGATGCGCGCCGAGGCGGCCGGCATCTTCAGCCTGCTGCGCAACGTCGGCGGCAGCATCGGCATCTCCATGGTCGAGACCGTCGCCGACCGGATGACGCAGATCGCGCATGCGTCGATTGCCGCGCAGGTCACGCCCTTCAATCCGGCGCTGCGTCTCCCCTCGGTGCAGCAATTCTGGAATCCTCATACCGTCCAAGGGTTGGCGGCACTCAACGAGGAGGTCACGCGCCAGGCGGCGATGATCGCCTATATCGACGATTTCAAGCTGATGATGATCGTGACGATCGTCGCCGTGCCGCTGCTTCTGCTCCTGCGCCGCGCACGGCCGGCGGGAGGCGGCGCGCCCGTGGTGGTGGATTAGCACTGGCTCGAAGCCTCGCTCATTGCCCTCTGTTGATGTGCCACTCTTCGCCGCTCGATACGTCGAAGAAGGTTTAGCCGGCGGCCGTCACGACCTTCTTGAGAATCGCGAGGTTCTCGGCCGCGCCGCCCGTCACAGGGTCCCTTGGGCAGCGACCGCTCGGCCGATCACACGTTCGCCCGCGCCAGGGAAGCACGCACGGCCTCGCAGGCCGGCCCCACCACCGCGGCGATCTCGCGCGCGAGACCACGTGCCTCGTCAGCGTTGCCGAAACGGCAGGCGTCTTCGAGCCGTCGCGCCAAGTTGGAAAGCTGCATCGCGCCGAAGCCGCCTGCGGTGCTGATGAGATTATGCGCGTGCGGTCGGATGCCGGCGAGGTTGGCGGTGGCGGCGAGGCTGACGATCTGATCGACCCGGTCGCGCGTGCTGTCGAGCCATGAATTGATCAGCTTCTGGAACTCCTGCGTCGGCATGATCTCCTCGAGCTCGCGGATCTTGCTCATGTCAAGGACGGCGTCGTCACCTGCCGGAGCATCGGCGCGCCGGGGCGCAGCGTCGGCGACGTCGGCAACCCAACGCTCGATGACGGCGAGCAGCTCGGTGCGGTTGAAGGGCTTGGTGAGGAAGTCGTCCATCCCTGCCGCGAGGTACTGCTCGCGCATGCCGACAACCGCGTCGGCGGTGAGCGCGATGATGGGAACCTGACCTTTGGGCGGAGGAAATTCGCGGATCTGGCGCGTCGCGCCGACTCCATCCATGGACGGCATGTGCACGTCCATCAGGACGAGATCGTAGGTGGCGTGGCGCACCGCGTCGACGGTCTCGATGCCATTGTCGGCGACATCGACCTCGTATCCCGCACTCTTGAGCATCTCGATGGCAATGATCTGGTTGATGAGGACGTCCTCGGCCAGCAGAATGCGCTTGTCCCGCCCAGGCTTCGCCGCGCTCGCGCGCTGCGCCGCCAGCGTGGCGCCGGGTGCCGGACCCGTCGGCCCCGCCGCCGCAATCGGCAGCCGCAGTGTGAACCAGAATTTGCTGCCGGCGCCGATGCGGCTCTCCACGCCGATCACGCCGCCCATGGCCTCGACCAGCTGCTTGCATATGGCGAGGCCGAGCCCGGTGCCGCCGAACCGGCGGGCGATGGTCTGGTCCGCTTGCGTGAACTTGGTGAAGAGGGATTCGATGACGGCCTCGGGGATGCCGATGCCGGTGTCGGCGACCTCGACGTGGAGCATGACTTCTTCGCGATGGGCCTCCCGGCCCTCGACCTTCACGACGATGCCACCGTGCGCGGTGAACTTGACCGCGTTGCTCACCAGATTCAGCAGGATCTGGCGAATCCGCGTGGGGTCACCGCGGAGCACCTGGCGCGCCCGCTCATCGATGTCCGCGCGGATGGTGAGGTTCTTTTGCACGGCTTTCGGCGCCATCAAGTCGACCACCTGCCGCACCACGTCGGCGAGATCGACGTCGATGACCTCGAGCTCGAGGCGCCCGGCCTCGAGCTTCGAGACGTCGAGGACATCGTTGATGATGGTCAATAGGCTGCCGGTCAGCTCGAGGACCCGCGACGCATGCTCGCGCTGCTGCGGATCGAGCTCGGTCTGGAGCAGGAGGTTGATCATGCCGATGATGCCATGCATCGGCGTGCGGATCTCGTGGCTCATACTGGCGAGGAAGGCGGATTTGGCGCGGCCCGCGGCTTCGGCGTCGTCACGTGACCTGGCGAGCTCCTCCGCCAGCCGGGTCTTGTCGAAGCGGAGCCGGATATTGTTGGCGAGCGAGCGATTGAGGCCGCGCCCTATAGCGACCACGGTCACGATAAACATCAGCACCATGGCGCTCATGGCGGCATGCAGACCGTCGCCCGGCGCGAGGAGGGCCGCGGTGATCGGCGTGCCCGCCGGCAGCAGGAAGGCGTAGAAGGAGGGAAGGAATGGGGCGTTGGCCGCCACCGAGCCTGCGGCCATGCCGGCGACGACCATGACGACGAAACCGTGATAGACGATGTCGTCGGTCAGCAGGATGACCGAGGCCGCTGTACCCCAGAGGCAGCCGGTCGCAAGGGAGCCGACGGTGAACCACCGCCCCCATGCGCCGGCCTCCGCGGGCGGCGGTTGGCGCCGGCGATAGGCCCGCCATAGGAAGAGCCTCGCCAGCGAGCAGCCGGTAAGGGCGAGGGCCCAGCCCAGCAGCAGCGGCGCGGCGATGGCCTGCCACAGCACCGCCACGCAAAGCCAGCCATTGGCGAAGGATGCCAGCAGCGGCAGCGGCGTTTTGAAGACGACGCTGATCTCTTCGGAGACCTCTTCGGAGCGTCGGATTTCCGACTGTTTTGCCATTGACGAGCAACGCCCTGGTCACGCCAAGTGCCGGACGAGGTCTTAAGCCACTACGATTAAAGGCTGCTTACGGACGGTGGCCTTGCCACCAAAAGTCGAGGCGCCTCGCAATTGACGCTGACGGCAGTGCAATTTACAGAAGCATTACCTCTGATCAGCTTCACGTAAAAATAGAACAAACGTGCAGCCGGCCATCGCGCGGAATGTCGCAGCCCGCCGCCGGCCCGATTTGCGCCTTGGTGCGCTCTCGGGCGGGTTCCAGCTCTTCCCGCCATCTGCGGGCCGATCACGGCCGCAGCCGATGCAATGCTGCTATGCCGTTGGGCTGGTTGCGGCGCAGCGCGGATGTCGCCACATCGCCGGCGGACGCCCTAACAGGCGTTTCCTCCCTGAACTTGGGCCGCGCTTGCGCGGCCCTTTTTTTTCGCAAGCGAAGACGATCGGGGGCTTACGCCTCCGACCCTCCTCAGCCGTGTGGTCGGACGATCAGAGGTCGCGTCTCGGCTTGTCGCCGGCGCTGGCGTAGTCGACCGCCCGCGGTGCGCGGCGCGTGTCGGACAGACTCCAGGCCGAAACGATGAAGACCACCGCGCCGACGATCCAGTGGTCCCACGCCGCGTGGACGAGGTTGGGGCTGGAGAAGCCGAGCACCCAGGGGGCGATGAAGACCCAGGCGCCGAGCAGCATGTTGATCCATTCCTGCCAGAATTCCATCCGGCTGATCGCCGACAGGGCGACGAGGGCGATGACGATGCCGCACACCCAGGCATCCCACGACGCGTTGCTTGCGGCAGCCGCCGCACCGGCATCGCCCTGCGGGACGCCGGCGTCGAAGCGCAGTATCCAAGGTGAGAGGAAGAGCCAGATGCCCAGGGCGAGGTTGGTCCAGTCCTGCCATCGGTTGGCGCGGTCTCTATCGGGAGGTCGATCGAATTGTCGCGTTGCCATGATCAACTCCTATGTCGGTGATGATTGTCACTGCTTTTCGTCGCTTCGGAAGCGACGAGAAAGCCCGTCAGGCGCGTGTTTCCATATCTTCCCAACGCGCTGTCCGGCGCATGGTTCAGGTGCGCGGAAGCATCACGCGTAACGCGTCTTAGGCGTGCTCTGCCCGGCAACTGCGCCGCTCGCCGCGGCGCATCGGCGCGCGATCAGAACGGCTCGACCCAGGGCCTGAGCTCGATCTCCCAACTCCAGGCGCTGCGGTGCTGGCGGTGGAGCTGCAGATATGTCATGGCGATGGCATCGGGATCGAGCAGCGCATCCCGGGCCCGCTCGCCGGCGCGTGTGTCGCCCGACTGGCCGATGCCGCCGTCGATGACGACATGGCCGACATGGATGTTCTGCGGCGCCAGCTCGCGGGCCAGGCTCTGCGCAAGCCCGCGCAAGCCGAACTTGCCCATCGCGAAAGGCGCCGAGCGCGCGTATCCCTTGACGCTCGCCGAGGCGCCGGTCAGCAGGATCGTGCCGTGTCCTCGCGCCAGCATGGCGCCCGCCGCCGCCTGCGCGACCAGGAAGCCGGCATAGCAGCTCACCATCAGCGTCTCCCGCACTTCCTCGGGATCGAGCGCGGTGATGGCGCCGCGCGCGCGGCGGCTCGCGTTGTAGATCACGAGATCAGGCGGCCCGAGTTCGGCGCCGAGCGATGTGAAGAGCGCGTCGACCTCCTCGCGACGGCTCGCATCGCAGCGATAGGCGCGCGCGCCGGTCTCGCCGACGAGCCCCGCCAGCTTCTCCGGATGGCGCGCCGCCAGCGCCACGCGCATTCCTTCCTTGGCGAAGCGCCGGGCGAGCGATGCGCTCAGGCCGCTGCCGGCGCCGACGATGAGAGCAGTCTCGGTCATTGCGGTCTCCTACGTTGCGGCGCTCGGTCTGGCACGTCGCGCCGTTCTGGCGCATAGTGGCGGGAAAAACCAGCGACAGGGAGAAGAGCGATGGACCTCGGTCTGAGCGGCCGCAAGGCTATGATCACCGGTGCATCCAAGGGCATCGGACGCGCTGCGGCGCGCCTCATGGCAGCGGAAGGATGCGACCTCGTGCTGGTGGCGCGCACCGCCGCCGATCTCGAGGCCGCGCGGGACGAGATCCGCGCGCAGCACAACGTCGGCGTCTCGGTCGTGCCGCTCGATCTGAGCCAAGGCGATGCGGCGCGCGGCCTCGCGCGCGATTTCCCCGACATCGACATCCTCGTCAACAACGCTGGCGCCATTCCCGGCGGCACCGTCGAGGAGATCGAGGAGGCGCGCTGGCGCCAAGCGTGGGACCTCAAGGTGTTCGGCTACATCAACCTGACACGCGCCTATTTCACGCTGATGAAGGCGCGGCGCCGCGGCGTGATCGTCAACGTCATCGGCAGCGCCGGCGAGAAACTGGACGCCGGCTACATCGCCGGCAGCGCCGGCAACGCGTCGCTGATGGCCTTCACCCGCGCCCTCGGCGGTACCAGCGCCGATGCCGGCATACGCGTCGTCGGCATCAACCCGGGCCCGGTGGCCACGGACCGTCTGGTAACGCTTCTGCGCAAGCGCGCGCAAGACCGGCTCGGGGAT
>DASVOY010000503.1:0-4559 GCA_036383115.1 Allostellaceae bacterium | reverse complement strand
TTCGCCACGGCGCTCCTCGATCTGGTTCTGCCGCCGCGCTGCCTGCGCTGCGGCACGTCGGTGAGCGAGGCGGGCGCGCTCTGCGCCCCCTGCTGGCGCGACATCACCTTCCTGGGATCGCCCTGCTGCGCCTGCTGCGGCATGCCCTTCGACTTCGAGCTGGGCGCAGGCGATCGAGCGCGAAATGGTGCCGCAACCCGCTGATGGTGAATGACCAGGGGTGGTTGGTGAGCGTAATCGCGTCCGACATCACCGGCGATGCCACGGCGAGCGCCGCCTCGCGCGGCAGTATCTTGAGCCCGTCCTCGGCGAGGTAGACGGCAAGCGCATCCTCGATGCTGGGGTAATCGTCGCAGGCGAGCACGCGAATGCGCTCGACGTGTCCCTCATCGTCCGCGAGGGCGAAGCGCGCGTTGGTGGCGCCGATGTCGCCGACGAGGCGGCGCGGGCGGGACGTTACATCAGCCATGCTATTGCGCCGCGGCAGCCTCGGCGAGGGCCCGCACGAAGTTCTCGCGCCAGACGGCGATGTTGTTGCGCCGCAAGACTGCCATCATCGACTGCCAGCGTTCGATCCGCTCGCCGAGCGGCATGCCGAGCGCGTCGTGCATCGCCTCGGCCATGCCGTCGACGTCGTAGGGGTTAACGAGCAGCGCCTCGCCAAGCTCGCGCGCCGCCCCGGCGAAGCAGGAGAGGACGAGGACGCCGGGATCGCCCGCGTCCTGCGCCGCGACATACTCCTTAGCAACGAGGTTCATGCCGTCGCGCATGGGCGTCACCACGCCGATGCGCCCGGCGCGCATGAACCCGCACAAGGCGCGTTGGTTGAAGCTCTTGTTGAGATAGCGCAGCGGCATCCAATCGAACTCGGCGAAGCGGCCGTTGATGTGGCCGGCGGCGGTCTCGAGGTTGCGGCGGATATCGAGATATTCCGGCACCTCGCCGCGCGTCGGCGGGGCAATCTGCATCAGCGTAACCCGGCCGCGCGTTTCGGGGAACATCTCGAGCAGCCGTTCGAACGCCTTGAAGCGCGGCTCGAGGCCCTTCGAGTAGTCGAGCCGGTCGACGCCGATCATCAGGGTGCGCTCGCGCAGGCTCTCATGCAAGCGCCGCATGTGGCGGCTGCCGACCGATTGTGCGGCCTGCGCCGCGATGGCATCGACATCGATGCCGATGGGGAAGACCGCGGCACGCAGGCGGCGGCCGAAGGCGCTGATCTCGCCCTCGGGCGAGGCCTTGCCACCGCACCAGCGCTCGAGGTAATCGCGGAACCCGCTGAGGTCGTCCTCGGTCTGGAATCCGACCAGGTCGTAGGCGCACATGGCGCGCATGAGCTTCGCGTGCGTCGGCAGGCTGCGGAACACCTCGGCGGCGGGGAAGGGTGTGTGCAGGAAAAAGCCGACCGGCTGCCTGACGCCGAGCCGCCGCAACTCGTCGCCCAGCGGCATCAAATGGTAGTCATGCACCCAGACGTCGTCGGAGTCGCGCAGCAGCGGTGCCAGATGCGCGGCGAACTGGCGGTTGACGCGCATGTATCCCGCGAAATCGGCGCGCTGGAAATCGATGAGGCCGGGGCGATAATGGAGGAGCGGCCACAGCGCGCGATTGGCGAAGCCGTTGTAATATTGTTCGTAGTCCTGCCGCGCCAGATCAAGCGTCGCATAGACGAGGCCGTTGCCCTGCACGAGCGCGGGCGCAGCTGGCGGCGCGTCGCTGATGTCGCCGCTCCAGCCGAACCAGATGCCGCCGCTGCTGCGCAACGCCGCGAGCACGGCGACCGCAAGGCCGCCCGAGGCGCCCTTGCTGCCCGGCGCCTCCATGGCGATACGGTTCGACACGACAACCAGCCGGCGCGCCGGCTGGTGCGCCAAGTCGATGCGGGGCCCGGCGGGGCGTGGCCCGCGCGCGACGGTCCGGAGGGAGGCGGGCGACAAGCGGGTCATCGACGATGAATGTTCCGGCTGCGAGGAGATGCTCTAGCTGAACGCGGCACGCGCTGTTGCCGTTCCGCCCGTTGGCTCGGCGGCGTGGTCCCCCTCGAGCCGCGCTGCCACCGCCGCGAGCCAATCGTGCATCGCGCTCACCGATGGCAGACGAAATTGCGCGGCGGTTGACCGGACGCGCTGCTCCGGGTCATCGACCTTGACCGACGAGCCGCCGAGCTGGTTGACCGCGATGAAAGCGTCCTCATCGGTGGCGTCGTCGCCGACATAGACAGGATAGCGTCCGGCGAAAGGCGGCTCGGCGACAAAGGCGCTGACGGCGCGGCCCTTGTCGGTACCGCGCGGCACGAACTCGACGACCTTGCGGCCCTCGATGAGCCGCAGCTCCGGGTGCTGGGCAGCGAGCCCGCGGGCGAGCCGGCACACGGCGGCGCCATAGCGCGGCGCCAACCGATAATGCAGCGCGACGCTGTCGCCCTTGTCTTCGAACAGCAGCCCCGGATGCGTCGCGGCGTAGGTCTCGAGCACCTGGCGCAGCGGGAGGAGTGCTTCGGTCGAGACATTGATCGGCATCGCGGCGCCATCCGCGCGGCGCCGCTCCCAGCCATGCACGCCGGCGGCCGGCAGGGTCAAGGGCCGGAAAACGCGATCGATGCTGGCCAGGCTCCGCCCGCTGATCAGGGCAAGCGCGCCACCGCAGGCGCCGCGCAGCCGCTCCAGCAGCGCCAGCAGGGTCGGGTCGGCGCGCACTGTCTCGGGGGTGGGCGCAATCGCCACCAGGGTGCCGTCGACATCGAGGAAAAGGGCCCAGCGGTCGCCGGCCCCGGGAAGCGGGGGGATATCGCCCATGGCTGCTAAACACCGGCGGGCGACACGTGTTCGCATTGCTATTGTGCATCGCAGCAAGCGGCGGCGGGTACACCCCAGGCTGCGGCGGATTCGCCGCGGTTCCGGCTTTTTCTCGCAGATGCGATTTAGGGGTTGATTTGTGGTGTCCGGGCGGTCATATTGTGCAGTGCGGCATCGGTCGTCGCCCGACGGCCTGCCGTACGTCTTCTAGGCGTTTCCTCCCTAAACTTGGGCCGTGCACCCGCACGGCCCATTTTTTTTGCCCTTTCCTGGGGCGGGAAGGTGCAGCGCAATACCGTGCGGCAGCGCGGCAATAACAGTCGGGACGCTGACGGCGGGGAAGGTCGAAGGTTGCGCAACATCGCAATGCAGCCCGCGTGCGGGCAAAGCGCCTCAGGGCAGGGTCGCGGCACCCTCGCCGAGCTCGCGCTGCATCAGCACGCTGTCGACCCAGCGCCCGTGCTTGTAGCCGATCGCCGGCAACAGCCCGACGCGGCGGAAGCCCAGCCGCTCATGGAGGGCGATCGAGCCGGCATTGCCGCTATCGCCGATCACCGCCACCATCTGCCGGAAGCCCGCTTCGCTGCAGCGGGCGATCAGCGCGGCGAGCAAGGCGCGGCCGATCCCCCGCCCGGCGCTGTCGGGCGCGACGTAGATCGAATCCTCGACGCTGAAGCGGTAGGCCGAACGGGCGCGGTAAACCGAGGCATAGGCATAGCCGAGCACGGTGCCCGCGGCGCTCACGGCCACCAGATAGGGAAGGTTGCGGGCCAGCACCTCGGCGCGCCGGCGGGCGATCTCGTCGACGGCCGGCGGCACTTCCTCGAATGAGCCCAACCCCGTTCGCACATGATGCGCATAGACATCAGTGATCGCCGCGACATCGGCGTCGCTCGCGTCCCGGACGGCGAAAGCCGCAGCACCCGCTATGCGTACGCTCATGCCGCGGCGAGCCGCGTGTGGTCGATGCCGGCAAGCGTCGCCGCAAGGTCGCGCATATCGGCGACAAGCTGCTGCAGGTAGGGTTTGCGGTCGAAGCTGCGCTCATCCATGTAGAGGGCGCGGCTGATCTCGATCTGCAGGCAGTGGCCGCCGGCATTGGGCTTGCCGTAATGGGCGGTGGTGAAGCCGCCGGCGTAAGGAGTATTGCGGGCAACGGCGTAGCCCTTGGCGTTCAAGGTCCGATGCGCCGTCTCCATGATCATGGGATGACAGGACGTCCCGTGGCAGTCGCCGAGCACGATCTCGGTGCGGCCGCGCCGCGCCGCGCGCTCGCCCTGGGCAATGCCGGAGGGCATGGAGTGGCAATCGACAAGCAGATAGGTGCCGAAACGCCCATGCGTCGCCGTCACCAGCTGGCGCAGCGCGCGATGATAGGGCCGGTACAGCCGGTCGATCCGCGTCATCGCCTCGGCGACATGGAGCTTGCGCGCGTAGATGTCCTCGCCGGTGGCGACGACGCGGGCGATGGTGCCGAGCCCGACGCGCACGCGCGGCGAGCGCGTGTTGGCGAAGGCAGGGAGCTCGTCCTCGAACATGGCGGGGTCGAGTTCAAAAGGCTCGCGGTTTGGGTCGAGATAGGCGCGGGGGAAACGCGCGCGCAGCAGTGGCGCGCCGAGCGCGGGCGCGGCCCCGAAGATCTCGTCCACATAGCTGTCTTCCGAGCGCCGGAGCGTCAGCGGATCAAGTCGCGACACGGCGAGGAACTCGGCCGGATACTCGGTGCCGCTGTGCGGGGAGGCGAAAACGAGCGGCAGGCGCTGCTCC
>DASVOY010000502.1:0-1968 GCA_036383115.1 Allostellaceae bacterium | reverse complement strand
CGCGCCTTTCGTGCTCTATCCCGTCTTCCTGATGAAGGCGCTGTGCTTCGCGCTCTTCGCCTGCGCCTTCAACCTGCTCATCGGCTATGTCGGCCTCCTGTCCTTCGGCCACGCCGCGTTTTTCGGCACCGCCTCCTACATCACCGCGTATGTGGTGAAGGCGTGGGGCGTCGACCCGCTGCTGGGCATTCTCATGGGCACCGCCGTGGCCGCGGCGCTCGGCACCGGTTTCGGCTGGCTCGCCATCCGCCGCCAGGGCATCTATTTCGCCATGGTGACGCTGGCGCTGGCGCAGATGGTGTATTTCTTCGCCCTCCAGGCCAAGTTCACCGGCGGCGAGGACGGCATCCAGGCGGTGCCGCGTGGCCAGCTTCTCGGCGTGATCGACCTCGGGCACGCGCTCCCGATGTACTATTTCGTGCTGGCGATATTCCTCGTGGGATTCGGCGTCATCTACCGCACCATCCACTCGCCCTTCGGCCAGGTGCTGAAGGCGATCCGCGAGAACGAGCCGCGCGCGATCTCGCTGGGCTACAAGACCGACCGCTACAAGCTCCTGGCCTTCATTCTCTCGGCGGCGCTCGCCGGCCTCGCCGGCTCGACCAAATCGCTCGTCTTCCAGCTGGCGTCGCTGACCGACGTGCAGTGGCAGATGTCGGGCGAGGTGGTGCTGATGACCTTGCTGGGCGGGCTCGGCACCGTCTTCGGCCCGGTGGTCGGCGCCTTCATCTCCATCACCATGGAGAACTACCTGGCGCAGTTCGGCTCCTGGGTGACGGTCATCCAGGGCTTCATCTTCGTCGTCTGCGTCCTGACCTTCCGCCGCGGCGTCGTCGGCGAGATCATCGAATTCCTGCGCCGCCGCCGCGCCGCTGAGCCGAGGCCGCCGGCCGGCGAGCCGGTGGCGCGCGCGGCACCGGGCGAGTAGCCGGCCGCCACGCCGGCAACCAACCGCCACGCCTGCTCCGTGCTGATTCGCTAAGGCGTGATCGTATAGGGCGGACCGCAGGTCTGTTTCAGCGTGTTGCGAGCGGCGTGCCGGGTCTCCTGTCCGCCGTCGTTGTCCAGGACCGCCGACGCGCCGACGATCGGGCCTGCGAGTATGGCGGCTGCGGCACACGCCGGGATTTTCACCAGCCAGAGGAACGGCGTTCCGACCGTGCTGACAAAATCAGCCGATCTCGGAGGAACCGCGTCCGCAGTTGGGGGAGGCTCGCTCGGTGCCGTGGCGCAGCCGGCGAGCGCGACGGCGAGCAGAGCCGTCAATGCCTTGCCCTGCATCGGTTGCTGCCCTGGAAATCAGCGTCCGAAGATGCTTCGCAAGCGGCGGTAAACGGTGCGCACGCTGCGATCGTTCCGCCCGCAGACGCTTCCGTTGCGGGCGGTTCTGCGCCATAGCGCGAGATTGCGGTCTCGCCGGTGAAATCCGGCGAGCGCATCGTCCGGCAGCGCTGCGGCGCACCCGCGGCCAAGCTGCGGGCACGATTAAACGATTGTAACATTCGACGTGTCTCTCGCGCGGCGCGTTTAAGACCTGGGAGCTGTTCGGCAATGTGATGGCGCTTGAGCCGGTAGAGCGCCGTCCTCGCCTCGCGTCCTGCGAACGGCGTTCGCCGCCGGTCGGAAACAATGGCCGCCTCGATGATGCAGCAACGACCCAAGAAGTCCGGAGGTCCGCCTTCGCAGCCGCGCAATTGGCCAAGCCGCCTGGGCCATGGGCTGGGCGTCGCCGGCGTGATCATGTCGGCCGCCGCGATCTTGACCGGCATTGATCCCGGACATTGGATCCGCCTGTTTCCGTGGGATGGCACCCGTGTTCTTCAGACGGCAACAGGGCTGGTCGGTTTCGGCATGGTCCTGATGGCACAAAAGCTGGTAAACACCAACTCTTCGCGCGCCGGACGAAAGGGACGCGGCGACTAACGGTTTGCATTCTCGGCCACGAGCACCCGCACAGGTCCGGGGATT
>DASVOY010000501.1:0-5358 GCA_036383115.1 Allostellaceae bacterium | reverse complement strand
CCTACCTGTCGCCGCAGCTTCTGGTGCGCATCATGCGCGACGTGCCGGGCGTGATCGGCGTCAAGCAGAGCGCCGGCGACCTCAAGCTGTTCGCCGACCTCATGATCACGGCGGCGCCCGGCAACCTGATCTTCAGCGCCGTCGACGCGCTGCTTTATTCCTCGTTCACGCTCGGCGCGCATGGCGCCATCGCCGCCATCCTGTCGGCCGCGCCGCGCGCCTGCGCCGAGCTTTGGGATGCCGTCGCGGCGGGCAATCACGCCAAGGCGCATCGCCTGCATCGGGCGCTGCTGCCGCTGTGGAACGCGATGGTGTCCGACAACCTGCCGGCCTGCACCAAATTCGCCCAGCAGCTCCAGGGCTGCGACGCCGGCCTGCCGCGTGCGCCGATGCCGGCGGCCTCGCCCAGCCAGCAAGCGGCGATCAGGAGCGCGCTGCGCGGTCTCGGGATCGACGCCGCGAGAGCCGCATAAGCGGCGCTGCCGGGCCGCGCTTGCCGCCGCCCGCGCAATGGAATAGCGTCTTTGTCCACGGGAGATTGTTCCGCAAGGCGGGACAACGCCGAGGCAGCATCGCGATCGGCAATTCGCGGGCGCCTCGCACGCCGGCCGAAATCTCGGCCGACGCCCGACAACGAGCGGGAGGGAAGGGCGATGAGCGACATCACCAGGCGCGATGTATTGAAGGCCGGCGTGGCGGTCACGGCGGCGGCGGCGATGCCGGCCGTGCCGGCGCGGGCGGCGGCGACGTGGAACTCGAAGCCCGAGCCCAACGCGTCCATCCGCGTGCTGCGCTGGAAGCAGTTTGTCCAGGGCGACATCGACAACTGGACGGCCAACACCAAGAAATTCACCCAAGAGACCGGCATCCAGGTGCGCGTCGACACCGAGAGCTGGGAGGACATCCGCCCGAAGGCTTCCGTTGCGGCCAATGTCGGCGCCGGGCCGGACCTCATCATCAGCACCAACGACGACCCGCACAAATTCCCCGACAAGCTCATCGACATGACCGATCTCGCCGAGTATCTCGGCGCGAAATACGGCGGCTGGTACGACGTCTGCAAGCGTTACGGCATCCACGACGGCAAATGGATCGCGCTGCCGCAGGGCTGTACCGCCGGCTGCATGAATTACCGCATCAGCCACATGCACGAGGCCGGGTTCGAGAAATTCCCGGAGACGACCGATGGCTTCCTCAAGCTCTGCCAGGGCTTGAAGAAGATCGGGCATCCCGCCGGCTACGCGCTCGGCCATGCGACGGGCGACGCCAATGGCTGGGTCCATTGGATCGTGTGGTCGCATGGCGGCAAGATGGTCGACGACAAGAACAACGTCGTCATCGATTCGCCCGAGACCCTCGCCGCGCTCGAATATTGCAAGCAGCTCTACCCGACCTTCATCCCGGGCGTGCTCTCCTGGCAGGACCCGAGCAACAACAAGGCGTTCCTCGCCGGCGAGCTGAGCCTGACGCTGAACGGCATCTCGATCTACACGGTGGCGAAGAATTCGCCCGATCCGGCGCTGCAGGCGATCGCCAAGGACATGGACCACGCCGCCATGCCGATCGGCCCCGTCGGCCACCGCGCCCAGTCGCAGAACATGCTCAATGCCTATGCCTTCAAATACGCGAAGTATCCGAAGGCGGTGAAGGAGTATCTGCGCTTCATGTGGGAGCGCGAGCAGTACGAGGGCTGGCAGCAGGCGTCGAACGGCTATATCGCGCAGCCGCTCAAGGCCTACGAGTCGAATCCGATCTGGACCTCTGACCCGAAGGTGACGCCGTTCCGCGATGTGCTCGACGGCGCGCTCGACAACGGCTATTCCGGCACGCTCGGTGCGGCATCGGCCGCGGTGATCGGCGACTTCGTCATGGTGGACATGGTCGCGCAGGCCGTGACCGGCGAGCGCACGCCCAAGGAGGCGATGGCCATCGCCGCCGAGCGCGCCAAGCGCTACTACAAGGCGTGACCGAGGATCTTAGAGATAAAGCATGCGCGCGAGCATCATCGCGCTCTTGCTGGTCCTGACGCTTGGCGGCCGCCATGCGGTGGCGGACGAGGAGTTCATCCGCCTTCCGACGCGGCCCGGCGTGGCGCAGCCCTTCTGGCTGATGATGCCACCAGGGCCGCCGGTGGCGAGCGTCATCCTCTTCACCGGCGGCCCCGGCCTGCTCTTCAGCGAGCGCAAGCCGGCGCTCACGGGGAGGAATTTCCTCATCCGCTCGCGCGACAAATTCGCCGCCGCCGGATTCCTCGTCGCGTCGGTCGACGGGCCTTCCGATCATCCCGAGGGGCTCGATTCCTTCCGCACCTCGGCCGAGCACGCGCAGGACATCGCCGCGGTTATCGCCTATCTGCGGCAGAAGGCGCCCGTGCCGGTATGGCTCGTCGGCACGAGCCGCGGCACGATTTCCGCCGCCAGCGTCGCCGCGCGGCTCAAGAGCGGCGGGCCCGATGGGTTGGTGCTGACCTCGAGCATCGTCGCGCCGAACCGGCATCTCGCGGCGATCCACGGCGTCGTCGATGTCGAGGCGATCGCCGTGCCCACGCTCTTCGTCCACAACAGGGATGACGGCTGCGCCGTTTGCCCGTTCGGCGCCGTCGCGGGCGAGATGGCGCGCTTCACCCATGCGCCGAGGAAGGAGCTCATGGCCGTGAGCGGCGGCAGCCCGTCGGAAGGCGACCCTTGCGGACCGTTCGCGCGCCATGGCTACATCGGCATCGAGGACGAGGTGGTGGCGAAGATCGCGGGCTGGATCAAGGGCAGCTGACCGATGCGCCGAGGCCGGTCCGCATCATCTCGATCGTCTCGGCATAGTCGTTCTTGGGATGGCCCTCGTTGGCCAACATGTCCGCGAGCTTGACCTTCATCGCGGAGCGATTGCCCGAGGCAACGATGTCCCGGCACTTCTGCACATAGGCGGCGTAGCCCCTTACGTCGGGACCGTTGCTGACCAGCTTCACGATCTCGACGACCTCGGGCTCCACGCCGCACGCCAGAAGGTCTTCCGCACTGGCGGCGCCGGTATCCAAGACGCTGTGGAGTAGGGCCGCCTCGCGCTCCGCGTCGGTCGATCGAAGCGGCAGCAGCTCCATGACCTCGAGATCGTGAAGGTAGTAGTCTCTGCCCTTCCAGTCCTTGCGGCCGGCCATCAGCCGCTTGGCGAGCTCGATGGTGACCCGCAGCCGATCCCTGATCATCTGTTCTCGAATATACCGATCATCGTCTCCCATGGCAGCCACCGCGTCTCGCAAGCGCATCCCGGAAGCCACGCCGCTCCTCGGGCACCAGTCAGCTTTCGCGGCCGGCGCGGGAGCGGACCTACAAACGCCCCCGGATATGCACCGTTCCTCTAAAGACGGCATCCGCCCGTCGCGGCGACGCGAGCACGCTGCGGCCAGCCCGGCTTGAACAACGATGAACGGAAGCATCCTCCTCTCATCCATAGGCATGACCGGCCGGGCGAAATCGCCCCTGGAAGATCGCCGGCGACGACAGCATATCCTTCTTGGTGCCGCCCCACGATCGGCGTTAGCATCATGGGTCAGCAGCCCTCGTCTCTTAACAGAAGGAGGAGCCATGTCGCTGCAGGATCGTATCGAGTCCCTCCGGGCCCGCCACCACGCCCTGGAGGATGCCATCGATCAGGAAATCCACCGCCCCCTGCCCAATGACGACCTGCTCCACGACCTGAAGCGCCAGAAGCTCAGAATAAAAGACGAAATCGCCCAACTCGAGCATACCATCTAAGGACGGCCCGCTGCCGCTTCCGCCCGGAGCCCGGGCGGGCGGTTAGCTAGCCCAGGGCCTTCGCCTGCTCGCGCAGGGCGAATTTCTGCACCTTGCCGGTGGAGGTCTTGGGCAGGGGGCCGAACACCACGGTCTTCGGCACCTTGAACCGCGCCATGTGCTCGCGGCAGAAGCCGATGATGTCCTCCGCCGTGGCCTTGGCGTCCGCCTTCAAGGTGACGAAGGCGCACGGCGTCTCGCCCCAGGTCGGGTCAGGCCGCGCCACCACCGCCGCCTCGAGCACCGCGGGGTGGCGGTAGAGCACGCTCTCCACCTCGATGGTCGAGATGTTCTCGCCGCCCGAGATGATGATGTCCTTGGAGCGGTCCTTGATCTCGATGTAGCCGTTCCCATGCATGACCCCGAGATCGCCGGTGTGGAACCAGCCGCCTTCGAAGGCCTCGCGCGTCGCCTTGGGGTTCTTGAGATAGCCCTTCATCACGATGTTGCCGCGCATGAAGACCTCGCCGATGGTCTCGCCGTCGCGGCGCACCGGTTCTAGCGTCTTCTCGTCGGCGACCGTCAGCCCCTCGAGCACGTGGTAGGGCACGCCCTGGCGCGCCTTGTAGGCCGACTGCTCCTCCTGCGGCAGCGCGTCCCACTCCTCGTGCCAGGCGCAGACCGTGGCCGGGCCATAGCTCTCGGTCAAGCCATAGACATGGATGATCTTGAATCCGAGCGTCTCCATGCCCTCGATGACCGCGGCGGGCGGGGCGGCGCCGGCGGTCATCATGCGGATGTCGCGCCCGGCGATCGAGCGGCGCATCGGCTCGGGCGCGTTCAGCAGCATGTTCATGACGATGGGCGCGCCGCAGAGATGGGTGACGCCCGCTTCCGCGATGGCGGCATAGATGGCGCCCGCCTCGACGCGGCGCAGGCACACATGCGTGCCCGCGAGCGCCGTCACCGTCCAAGGGAAGCACCAGCCGTTGCAATGGAACATCGGCAGGGTCCAGAGATAGACGGGATGCTGCGGCATGCTCCAGACGAGGGCGTTGCCGACGGCGTTCAGATAGGCGCCGCGATGGTGGTAGACGACGCCCTTGGGGTTGCCGGTGGTGCCGGAGGTGTAGTTGAGGGCGATGGCATCCCATTCGTCCGCCGGATTGTCCCAGGCATAGTCCGGATCGCCCGCGGCGATGAAGCGCTCGTAGTCCATGTCGCCGAGCAGCTTGCCCGGGGGCGCCAGGTCGTCGTCGATGTCGATGACCACCGGCTTCTTCGCCAATGGCTGCAAGGCCTTGTCTACGATGGACGAGAACTCCCGGTCGGTGATCAGCACCTTCGCCTCGCCATGCTCCAGGATGAAGCTGATCATCGCCGCGTCTAGTCTGATGTTGAGCGCATTGAGCACCGCCCCCGCCATGGGAACCCCGAAATGCGCCTCGAAGGCCTCCGGCGTGTTGGTCGCCATCAGCGCCACCGTGTCGTTCTTGCCCACCCCATGCTTCCGGAGCGCGCTCGCCAGCCGGCGGCAGCGGGCATAGCTCTCGGCCCAGCTATAGCGCCGCTTGCCGTGCACCACGGCGAGCCGGTCCGGGAAGACCGCGGCGCTCCGGGCGATGAAGCC
>DASVOY010000500.1:0-6608 GCA_036383115.1 Allostellaceae bacterium | reverse complement strand
GAGTGGGTTCGGCGCGTGCGGCCGATGGTCGGCATCGTCCACGGCGATCCCCGCGACACCGACGTCGCCGGCACCGTCGCGGCGCTCGCCAACGACGCCTCGCTCTTCCTCGTCGGCGGTCTCGCCGCCTCGGCGGTGGCGCCGGTGCAGGTGGCCGGCCGCGTCGTCGAGGGCGGCCTCTCCGGCATACTCCTCTCTCCCGACATTCCCGTCGTCACCGGCCTGACCCAGGGCTGCTCGCCGATCGGCCCGGTGCGGCGCGTCACCGAGGCGCGCGACAATATCCTGATGGCGATCGATGATCGCCCGGCGCTCGAGGTCTTCAAGGAGGACATCGGCGAGCTGCTGTCGCGCGACCTGAAGCGCGTCGCCGGCCTCATCTTTGCCGCCTTTCCCGTCACCGGCTCCGACACCGGCGACTATCTCGTACGCAACCTCGTCGCGATCGACGTGGAGCGCCAATGGCTCGCCGCGGCGCATAGGGTGGTGCCGGGCGACAGGGTGCTGTTCTGCCGCCGCGACCCCGCGAGCGCCGCCGCCGACCTCGGGCGAATGGTTGCCGAGCTGAAGCGACGCGCCGGCGCGGCGCCGCGCGCCGGGCTCTATTTCAGCTGCGTCGCGCGCGGGCCCAACCTTTTCGGCGACTCCTCGCGCGAGCTTCGCGTTATCCAGGACGCGCTGGGCGACTTCCCGCTGGCCGGCTTCTTCGGCAATGGCGAGATCGCCCATGACCGGCTCTACGGCTATACCGGGGTGCTCGCGCTGTTTCTGTGACGCTTGATTAGATAGCCCCATGCTTCGCCTGTTCGTCGGCATCGCGCTACCGCCCGAGATCAAGCTCCGCCTGTCGCTGCTCTGCGCCGGCGTCCCCGGCGCGCGCTGGGTCGATCCCGGCAATTACCACCTGACGCTGCGCTTCATCGGCGAGGTGGATGAAGGCATGGCGGCCGACATCGACGTGGCACTGGCGCAGATCCGCGCGCGACCTTTCGCACTGACCCTCGCGGGCATCGGCCAGTTCGGCGAGCGCATGCTGTGGGCAGGCGTCGAGAAGAATCCGGCGCTGCTGCATCTGCGCGACAAGGTGGAGAGCGCGCTGGTGCGGCTGGGGCTCGAGCCCGAAGCGCGGCGCTATGCGCCGCACGTCACGCTGGCGCGACTGAAGGGCACGGGCGAGGCGCGGCTGCAAGCCTATATCCAGCAGCACGCGCTGTTTCGCGCCGAGCCCTTCATGGTCGAGCAATACAGCCTGATCGCCAGCTATCTCACCAAGGCCGGCGCCATCTACGAGGATCAGGCGGATTATGCGCTGCGCTGAAGAACGGGGCCGCGGCTGGAGGGGCGAGGGGGGCCACCTCCGGCCGCGGCCGTCGCGCGCGAGCGTAAAGCCGGGCCGTCAGCTCAGACGAAGAGCAGCGCGAGCGACGGCAGAGTCTCCGGCGAAGGCATGAGATGCGGCGGAATCAGGCTGATGAGCCCGAGCAGCACCGACACAGTGCCGATCGCGATGAGCGTCACGATGGCATATTCGCTAATGCTGTCGTCATGGATGACAGTCGAGACCAGCTGTGACATTGGTGCCTCCCGCGTCTGGGGAGATCATATGGGCTTGCGGTTAAATCAGAGTAAAATAAGCGGCGACTGACGCGTTATATTTTTGGAAGTTTTAGTTGTATCGCGAGTACTTTTACTCTGGCCAGATGAGCACTTACATAGAAAGACGGCCGGCGTTGCTGCCGGCCGTCGCTCGCGTCGATGGGAAGCGCCGCTCAGCGCCTCCTTCGAATCCCGGTCACTGCCGCGGCTGCGGCACGATGCGCAGGTAGGGCCGCGGCGCCTTCCAGCCCTGCGGATAGATCTTCTTGGCCTCGTCATCCGACACGGAGCCGGCGATGATCACGTCCTCGCCCGGCTTCCAGTTGGCCGGCGTCGCCACCCGGTGCTTCGCGGTCAGCTGCAGCGAGTCGATGACGCGCAGCACCTCGTCGAAATTGCGCCCCGTGGTCATGGGATAGACCAGGATCAGCTTGATCTTCTTGTCCGGCCCGACGACGAAGACGTTGCGGACGGTCTGGTTGTCGGCCGGTGTCCGCTTGGAGGCGTCGCCCGAGGCGCTGGCCGGAAGCATGTTGTAGAGCTTCGCGACCTTGAGCTCGGGATCGCCGATGATCGGGTAGTTCGGCGCCGTGCCCTGCGTCTCCTTGATGTCGTTCGACCATCGGCTGTGGTCCTGCGTCCCGTCGACGCTGAGGCCGATGATCTTGGTGTTGCGCTTGTCGAATTCGGGCTTGATCCGCGCCATGTAGCCGAGTTCGGTCGTGCACACCGGCGTGAAGTCCTTGGGGTGCGAGAACAGCACTGCCCAGGAATTGCCGATCCAGTCGTGGAAGCGGATGCGACCTTGCGTCGTGTCGGCTTCGAAATCCGGCGCAACGTCGCCGATCTGCAATGACATGCTCTCCTCCTCTTTGTTCCGTGTTCAGTGTGTCAGTGTCTCGCGGCAAGGCTTGGTTCCGACGGGGCGCCGCGGCTATTGCGCGGGTCCCCGCCGGCATCGGCCGGCAGCCAACCCTGGCGGCCGACCCATTCCTCGGTCCAGCGTGCCACGGTCTCGTGGTCGGCGCCGCCCTCGCGCCAGCCGCGCCGGAGCGCGGCGAGGTCGTCGAGGCGTCCCTGCCATTCTGGACCAAAGAGGCCGCCGAGGAAACGCTTCACTTGTGCGGCGAGCGCCGGGCTCTGCGCGCCGGTCGACACGGCGATCAGCAGCTCGCCGCGCCGGAGCGCGGCCGGGGCATGCAGATCGCAGAGCGCCGGCTCGTCCTCGACATGGACGAGTGCGCCGGCGGCACGCGCGGTGGCGGCGAGGTCGCGGGCGTGGGGTGCGCCGCGCTCGGCGATGAACACGATGCGCGCGGCCGCAAGCTCCTCGGACGTCGGCAGCCGGCGCAGCAGGCGGCGCCCGGCGGCGCGCGCCAGGCCCGGCGACGGATCGTCGGCATGGATGGCGAGATCGGCGGCGCCGGCGTCGTCGAGCAGGGCGAGGCGGCGCTCCGCCGCCGCGCCGTTGCCGACGAGGACGAGCTTGAGCCGCGCGAGGTCAAGCACCAGCGGGAGCATCACGACGCCTCCTTGAGCCGCTCGCCGAGCGCAGATTTGAGCCGCTCGGCGCCGACGCGATGGCAGAAATCACCGAAGCCCTCGCCGATCAGCCGCTCGGCCGCGAAGAGGGCGAAGAGCAGGCCGAGCCGATCGGCCACTTTTGTCTCGGCCACGCGGTCGGCGAGCGCGAAGCTCAGCCGCGTGCCTTCGAAATCACCGCCGACATAGAGCGCGTAGAAGCCAGGCATGCGGCCGACGATGCCGACATCGCCGGCATAAGGCCGGGCGCAGCCATTGGGGCAGCCAGTGATGCGGATGCTGAGGCGCTCGCCCTCGAGCCCGTAGCGCGCGAGTTCCTGCTTGATCCCGCCGATCAGCGGCTCGCGCACCCGCTCCGCCTCGGTCAAGGCCAGGCCGCAGGTCGGCAGCGCCGGGCAGGCAAGCGCCCAGCGCTCCACCGGCGCGAGGCTCTCCGCGGGCGTCACGCCATGCGCTTCCAGGATCGCATCGATGGCGGCGCGATCGGCCGCTGCCACGTCGCTCAGGATGATGTCCTGTTGCGGCGTCAGGATCGGGTCGGGCCCGATGCGCTCCATGATCGTGCGCAACGCAGTGCGCAGCCGCGTTCCCTGCGGCACGTCGGCGATACGTCCGCTCGCCACGGGAATGCCGAGATAGAGCTTGCCGTCGCCCTGCTCATGCCAGCCGAGATGGTCCTTGACGCGGAAGGCCGGCATCGGCCGTGGCGCCTCGACCGGCTTGCCGAGGTAAAGCTCGAGCTGCGCCTTGGCCCAGGCCTCGCCCTTCTCGGCGATGATGTATTTGAGCCGCGCATGGCGCCGGTTGGAGCGGTCGCCATGGTCGCGGTGCAGCTTCACCGCCGCCGCCGCGGCGTCGAGCAGGTCCTCGGGCGCGATGAAGGCGACGAGCGTGGCGAGCCGCGGGTATGTCCGCGGATTGTTGTGCGTCATGCCGAGCCCGCCGCCCAGCGCGAAGTTGTAGCCGGCGAGGCGGTCGTCGTCGTAGAGCGCGACGATGCCGAGATCGTTGGTCAGCACATCGACGGAGTTGTCCTCCGGCAGCGCCAGGCCGATCTTGAACTTGCGCGGCAAGTAGGTCGCGCCGTAGAGCGTCTCCTCGTCGGTGCCGGCGACGCGCTCGCCGTCGAGCCAGATCTCGTGATAGGCGCCGCTCTGCGGCAGGAGATGCGCCGACAGCCGCCGCGCGTCCTCCTCCAGCTGCGCATGCGCCGCGTCGCGGATCGGCGCCGCGACGGTCGTGACCGTGCGCACCACGTCGCCGCAGGCGGCAAGCGTGGTCAGCAGCGCCTGATTGATCCCGGCGATCGTCTCCTTGAGGTCGCGCTTGATGACGCCGTGATACTGGATGCTCTGGCGCGTGGTGACGCGCAGCGTGCCGTTGGCATAGCGGTCGGCGAGGTCGTCGAGCGCGAGATACTGCGCCGCGGTGAGCCGGCCGCCGGGGATGCGCACGCGCACCATGAACTCGTGCTCTTTCTCAAGCCCCTGCTGCTTGCGCTCGGTCGCGGTGTCGCGATCGTAGCCCTGATAGATGCCGTGGAACTTAAGGAGGCTGTAGCCGTCGTCGTCGAAGGCCGGGGCCGGATCGGCGAGACCCGCAGCCAGTCCGCCACGCAGCCCCTGGCTTGCGACCTTGACCTCTTCGACCTTGGACGGCGCGCCCTTGACCTTCATGTCTCGCCCCTGGTTTCAGCGGCAAATCAGCGGCTAGGGCGGGCGGGAGGCCTCGCTTTAGCCGCACTTCTAGAGCGCCCGCAAGCTGAATCTCAAATTGGCGCTGTGGGACAATCTAGTTGTCGCAAGACTTGTTGTCAAATATACTGATTTTACATATATGATATGTTTAATTGCCTGAAACCATCGCCTTGCATTACAACCGCAGAACGGCTCAGGCCTCGAGCTTCGCCCGCAGATTGTCGATGCCGGCCTGGTAGATCGACTGGATCACCATCCGGGCGTCGGTGTCGGGAACGTTGCGCGGCAGGAATGCGCCCGACCATTCGACGGTGCAGCTGGGCGCGTCATAGGCCGAGCGGACCCAGAGCGTGGCGTAATAGTCGCGGACCGGCAGCGAGCCTTCGATGATCCGATAGCTGTAGAAGCGCTCGGCATCGTTCATGTCCTCGAGGCGCTCGACCAGGGTGCCGCCATTCACGAGGCGGAGGCGGCGCAGCATGCCGATGCCCTGGCCCTCGCAGCGGCTCTCGGCGACGGCGGGGAGCCACTTGCCGATGGTGCCGAAATCGCCGACGAGGTCCCATACCTCCGGCGCCGATGCGTGGACGGTCGCGATCACCCAGGCCTTGACCATGAGTTCCTCCGCGTCGCCCCGGTGAACGCGCGCGGCGCATCGATGGCCTGCGCCGCAGCGGGCGATTGACCGCGCCGCCACCGCACTCGCCGCGGCGGCGAGAGGCCGCTATAAACGGGCATCATGGCGTGGGACCCCGCACTCTATCTGAAATTCGGCGACGAACGGCTCAGGCCCGGCTTCGAGCTGCTGGCTCGGATCGGCGAGCTGCCGCCGGGACCGCTCTACGAACTCGGCTGCGGCACCGGCGTCCATGCGCGGGCCATTGCCCAGCGCTGGCCCGACCGCGTGCTCACGGCCATCGACCGCTCGCAGGAGATGCTGGCCAAGGCCGCGGCTGAGCCCGCGCCGATCCTCTGGGTCGAGGCCGACATCGCGCGCTGGTCGGCGCCGGAGCCGGGCGCGCTCATTTTCTCCAACGCGACGCTGCAATGGCTCGGCGAGCATGAGCGGCTCTTTCCGCATCTGCTGCGCCAGCTCGTGCCGGGCGGCGTGCTCGCCGTGCAGATGCCGCGCAATTTCGAGCAGGACTCGCACCGCCTGATGCGCGAGACCGCGGCGGCGGGGCCGTGGGCCGGGCGGCTGGCGCCGGTACTCGGCAGCGCCACCGTGCTGCGGCGCGAGCCGGTGAGGCCGCCTGAGGCTTATTACGACCTGCTGGCGCCGCTCGCGCGCGACATCGACCTCTGGGAGGTCGATTACCTCCATGTGCTGACCGGCGAGGATGCGGTGCTCGAATGGGTGCGCGGCACCGCGCTCCGCCCGGTCCTCGATGCGCTCGCGGATGGCGAGCGCCAGGATTTCCTCGCCGCCTATCGCGCGAAGCTGCGCCAGGCCTATCCGCGCCGCGCCGACGGCAAGACGCTCTTCCCCTTCCGCCGCCTTTTCCTCGTCGCACGGCTGGGTTAGATTCAACGCGCGATTTAGGGCGAGGCGACCATGCGCTACTGGCTGCTCAAGTCGGAGCCGTCGGCATATTCCTGGGATCGGCTGGTGAAGGACGGGCGCACCGAGTGGAGCGGCGTGCGCAACTTCCAGGCCGCCAACAATCTGAAGGCGATGAAGACTGGCGATCGCGCCTTCTTCTACCATTCGAACGAGGGCCTCGACATCGTCGGCATCGTCGAGATCGTGAAGGAGGCCTATCCCGATCCGAG
>DASVOY010000499.1:0-2252 GCA_036383115.1 Allostellaceae bacterium | reverse complement strand
GATCCATCTCTATTCGCCGGACGGCTCCCGCGACCAGCTCTACATGTCGAACTACGCGACATTGCAGGTGAAGGACGTGTTGTCGCGCCTGGACGGCGTCGGCGACGTCACGATCTTCGGCGCGCGCGACTACTCGATGCGGATCTGGCTTGATCCGGACAAGGCCGCGGCGCGCAACCTCACGGCGGGCGAGGTGGTGGCGGCGCTCCGGGCGCAGAACGTCCAGGTGTCCTCGGGCGTGCTGGGCCAGCCGCCGGTGCCGACGCCGGGCGCCTTCCAGCTCAACGTCCAGACGCTGGGGCGGCTGACCGATCCGGCGCAGTTCGGCGATATCATCGTCAAGTCCGACGGCGCTGGGCGCGTCACGCGCGTGCGCGACATCGGCCGCGTCGAGCTCGGCGCGCAGGACTATGGCGCCAACGGCTATCTCGACACGCGAAATGCCGTGCCGATGCTCGTTTTTCAGCAGCCCGGCTCCAATGCGCTGGCGACGGCCGATCATGTCCGAGCGACGATGCAGGAGCTCTCGCAGCGCTTTCCGCAGGGCCTAAAATACGACATCGTCTATGATCCGACCCGGTTCATCGCCGAGTCCGTGCGCGAAGTGGTCAAGACGATCGTCGCGGCTGTGGCCCTGGTCGTCGTCGTCGTGATCCTGTTCCTGCAGACCTGGCGCGCCTCCGTCATCCCGATCGTGGCGATCCCGATCTCGCTCGTCGGCACCTTCGCCGTCCTGGCGGCGTTAGGATTCTCCCTGAACAACCTTTCGCTGTTCGGCCTCGTGCTCGCTGTCGGCATCGTCGTCGACGACGCGATCGTCGTCGTCGAGAACGTGGAGCGCAATCTGCGCCAGGGCATGAGCCCGAGCGAGGCGGCGCATCGGACGATGGACGAGGTCGGCGGCGCCTTGATCGCGATCGCCTTGACGCTGTGCGCGGTCTTCGTGCCGTCGGCCTTCATCAGCGGCATCTCCGGCCAGTTCTTCCGGCAGTTCGCCGTGACGATCGCCGCGTCGACGGTGATCTCGTGCTTCGTCTCGCTGACACTCAGCCCGGCGCTGTGCGCGCTGCTGTTCAAGCCGCACGCGGCCGCCGAGCATCACGAGCGCCGCTCCGCTTTGGCGCGACCGCTCTTCGCCTTCTTCGCCGCCTTCAACCGCGGCTTCGCCTGGCTGTCCGAGCGCTATGGCGGACTCACCGCGCGGCTCGTCCGCGTCGGCGCCGTCGTGCTTGTCGCCTATGCCGGGCTTATTGGCCTCACCGGCTGGCAGTTCGGCCGCGCGCCCACCGGCTTCATTCCCGAGCAGGACCAGGGCTACCTCATCACCGTCATCCAGCTGCCGCCGGGCGCCTCGCTGGCGCGCACCGACGAGGTCGTGCGCAAGGCGACCGAGGTCATTCTGGCGACGCCAGGCGTGACACATGCGGTGCCCTTCGCCGGCTTCGACGGCGCCACCTTCACCAACGCGCCCAATGCCGGCGCCATCTTTTCGGCGCTGGCGCCATTCGCCGAGCGCCATGCGCAAGGGCTCGACGCCAATGCCATGATCGCGCAGTTTCGGCAGCGGCTCGCCGGCATCCAGGACGCCTTCATCATCACCATCAAGCCGCCGCCGGTGCGCGGCATCGGCACCGCCGGGGGCTTCAAGATGATGGTGCAGGACCGCCAGGGCTCCGGATCCGCGGCGCTCGAGGCGGCGGTCCAGGACCTGGCCGCGGCGGCCAACAAGGTACCGGGGCTCGCGGGTGTGTTCTCGCTGTTCAGCACGCGGACGCCCACCGTCTATGCCGACATCGACCGCGAGAAGGCGGAGAAGCTGGGCGTCTCGCCCGACAAGGTGTTCGAGGCGCTGCAGGTCTATCTCGGCTCGGCCTACATCAACGACTTCAATTATCTCGGCCGGACATACCAGGTGACGGCGCAGGCCGACGGGCAGTTCCGCGGCAGCGCGGACGACATCGCCCGCCTCAAGACGCGCAACGATGCCGGCGCGATGGTGCCGATCGGCTCGGTTGCGGGGTTCCGCGACATCACCGGTCCCTATCGCGTCCCGCGCTACAACCTCTACCCCGCGGCCGAGATTCAGGGCGGTACGCAGCCCGGCGTCTCCTCGGGCTACGCGCTGGCGGCCATGGAGCAGCTCGCGGCGCAGCATCTGCCGAGCGGCTTCGGCTTCGCCTGGACCGACCTTGCCTACCAGCAGAGACAGGCCGGCGACACGGCGATCCTGATCTTCGGCGCCTCGGTCCTCT
>DASVOY010000498.1:0-4129 GCA_036383115.1 Allostellaceae bacterium | reverse complement strand
GCTCATTGAGCTGGATCAATCGTCTTTATCGTGGGGCAAGACTGTCGAGGTAAGCGACGATGTCATCGATCTGCTGCCGACTGAGGTTGAAGTTGGGCATGGCGGGTGCGGCGCCGCGAGCCAGGCGCGCAACCAGCCACGCGTCCCCGGGTTCTGCCGCGCAACGGCGACAAACGGCGGCGCCGCGTCCGAACCTTGTCCGGACCTGTCGACGATGTGGCAGCTCGCGCGCCAACGCCGCGCCAATTCCTGTCCAGCAGCTATATCCCCGGCCGCGATCGCCGGCGTTCCGGCAAAGAGGCACAAGATGACTGCGGCATTCGCGGCAAGTTCCAGCTTTCTACGGCTCCGCATGTTCGGATGCTCCGGTGTGCTTGACGATACTCGCCAGGAGATCGTCGCCGCGCGTCACACCAAGGTCGTGCATCAGCCGTTTGAGGTCCACGCTCGTCGCACAATGCCAGGAGAAAGCACGGCCCTTGCTTGCGACATCATCGTGCACGAACAGATATTCCCGGTCGGTGTTGGTGCTGCGCACAACCGCTACGGGGCTTGTGCGTCCGTCGCCGGTCGCCACGTCGCCATGCGCAATGAGCTGGAATGCGCCGTCCTCGGCTTCCATCATGATGAGGGTCTGACGTAGCTGTGTGCCGTGCTCGGACAGAAACTCCAGCTCGGTCATCATCCTTTGCTCCACCCGTATTGCGCTCTCATTGAAACTCGGCCTCAGGTGCGTAAAAGTTCGAACGCTTTATATTCGTCCTATACGACGAGTCAGATATTGACCCAGATCAAAGCTGCCGGATCGGCCGAAGCTGCAGGGTGGTGCCGCGATGTCCGTGCGTAACCTCGACAAGATGTTCAAGCCGGCCTCCGTCGCGTTGATCGGCGCGACGCCGCGGCAGGGCTCAGTGGGCGCGGTACTCCTGCGCAATCTGCGTCGCGCGGGCTTCAAGGGCCCGCTGCTGCTGGTCAATCCACATCACAAGGCGCTCGACGGGATGCCCGTCTTCCCGGACGTCGCGAGCCTGCCCGCGGCACCAGATTTGGCGGTGATCGCCACGCCGCCCGAAACCGTGCCCGGCCTCGTCGCCGCGCTCGGCGCACGCGGCACCCGCGCCGTCATCGTGATCACGGCTGGCTTCGGCGAGCTCGGCGAGCGTGGCCGCGCCTTGCAGCAGGCAACGCTCGACGCGGCGCGACCCCATCTGCTGCGCCTCATCGGGCCCAATTGCGTCGGCATCATGGTACCTGGGATCGGGCTCGATGCGACTTTCTCACATATCGCTCCGAAGGCCGGCGATCTCGCTTTCGTGAGCCAGTCCGGTGCGATGATCACCGCCGTCCTCGACTGGGTGGCGCCGCGCAACATCGGCTTCTCGCATGTCGTATCGCTCGGCGACATGGCTGATGTGGATTTCGGTGACATGCTCGACTATCTCGCCTCGGACGGCGCGACGCGCGCCATACTCCTCTATATCGAGGCGATAAAGGAGGCACGGAAGTTCATGTCCGCGGCCCGCGCCGCGGCCCGCACCAAGCCGGTGCTGGTGGTCAAAGCCGGACGCTTTGCCGAGGGCGCGCGTGCTGCCGCTTCCCATACGGGTGCGCTCGCTGGCGCTGACGCAGTCTACGAGGCGGCGTTCCGCCGCGCGGGCATGCTCCGCGTCCACGACATGGCCGAACTGTTCGATGCGGTGGAGACGCTGGCGCTGACGCAGCCGCAATATGGTGATCGGCTCGCGATCCTGACGAACGGCGGCGGGCCGGGCGTGCTCGCCACCGACGACCTCATCGGGATGGGCGGGGCGCTCGCCGCCCTCTCGCCCGAGACCGTCAAGCGCCTCGACGCCGTCCTGCCGCGCACCTGGAGCCGCGGCAATCCCGTCGACATCATCGGCGATGCCGACGGACGGCGTTATGCCGACGCCCTATCGATCCTGCTCGAGGACGAGAACACGGATGCGGTCCTTGTGCTGGACTCGCCGACCGCGCTCGGCGACCCGGCCGAGGCGGCGCGCGCCGTGATCGACACGGTGGCGGAGGTGCGTCGCCGCGTCGGGCTGCACGGCCGCAACGTGATCACCGCCTGGCTTGGCGAGCAGACCGCCGCGCCGGCGCGCCGTCTCTTTGAAGACGCCCACATCGCGACCTACGAGACGCCCGGCGGGGCGGTACGAGGCTTCATGCACCGCATCCAGTATCGCCGGCACCAAGAGCTCCTCATGGAGACGCCAGCGATGCGGCCGGACAGCTTCGAGCCCGATTCCGCCGCTGTCGGCGCCGTCATCGCGCACGCGCTCGCTGCCGGCCGCCAGTGGCTCGAGGCCGATGAGGTGGCGGCGGTGCTCAAGGCCTACGGCGTCCCCTTCGCTGCCCCGCGCCTGGTCGGCGATCCGGACGCGGCCGCGCAGGCGGCGGCCGAGATGGGCTTCCCCGTCGTCCTCAAGATCCGCTCACCGGATTTGCCGCACAAAAGTGACGTCGGCGGCGTCGCGCTCAATCTCGGCAGCGTCGATCGCGTACGCGATGTAGCGACCTCGATGCTGGCACACGTGAGGTCGACGCGGCCCGAGGCGCGGCTCGAGGGCTTCCTCGTCCAGCCGATGATCCATCGCCCGACCGCCCTGGAGCTGATCGTCGGTCTGAGCGACGATCCCATCTTCGGCCCCGTCGTAATGTTCGGCCAGGGCGGCGTCGCCGTCGAGCTGACGCAGGATACGGCGCTCGAACTGCCGCCGCTCAACCAGGCGCTCGCCCGGGCGCAGATGGCGCGGACGCGGATCTGGCGCCTGCTGAAGGGTTTCCGCGGCCAGCCGCCCGTCGATATCGGCGCCGTGGCCGAGGCGCTCATCCGCATCGGGCAGCTCGCGGCCGACCATGCGGAGATCGCGGAGCTCGACATCAACCCGCTGCTGGCCAATGCGTCCGGGATGATCGGGGTTGACGCCCGCATCCGCGTGGCCGTTGCGGCAAGGCGTGGCGCCGCCCGACTGTCGATCTCGCCTGATCCGAAGGAATTTGTCGGCACCGGCACGCTGCGCGACGGCACGCCTGTCCGGCTACGGCCCATCCGGCCGGAGGACGAGCCGCTGCTGCGCGACATGGCGAGCCATATGAGCCTCGAGGATCTGCGGCTGCGCTTCTTCAGCCCGATAAGGGAGCTCACGCACCAGGCTGCCGCGCGCCTGTCGCAGATCGACTATGCACGCGAGATGGCGTTGATCGCCGAACCCGGCGATACCTCTGCCGCACTCGGGGTTGCGCGATATTCCGCCGATCCCGACAACAGGTGCGCCGAGTTCGCCATCGCCGTGCGGAGCGACTGGAAACGGCGCGGCCTTGGACGCCTTCTGATGCTCAGCCTTCTCGACGTGGCGCGACGCCGCGGGGTCGAGACCCTCGCCGGCGACGTGCTCCGCGAGAACGACGCGATGCTGCGGCTGTGCCGAGCGCTCGATTTCTCCCTCGCCATGCATCCTGCCGATCCGGCGGTCGTCCGGGTGACGCGTCCCACCGGCGCCCGCGCCGCCGGAGCTTGACGGCGGGCAGCCGAGGTTACAGAGCGCCGCATCCCAAGGCGCGCATGGTCTCGAGCCATTTCCGGCGCTTGGCATCGCCGTCTGCCTCGACCATGTCGACCAAGCTCTGTCTGATCGGGCCGATGCCGCAGAACTTGAGGATGTTGCGTTGGAGCCTCTTGAGGCTGTGGGCACCGAAATACCAGCGGTAGAGAAAGGCCGGCGACGAGGTCTTGGGGATGACCAGGCCGCAGGCGGCGACAATGGCGACCACGATCGGCGAAGTGCGGTTGCCTGGGAGCCCACCGATCGAATGCTTGTCCACGATCGGCACGCGACCCCAGTCTAGGCGGTCGCCTGCGGCGATCATCGCGCGCGTCAGGCCGGCCATTTCCTGACGATCGAGATTGCCGCCCGCGCAAGCCGTTATGACCGACGCCAGATGCACGTCGGCATAGCGCTGGGCAGCGATGTCGCGGATGATGTCGTGAAGAGCCGGCTCGTCCAGGTGCTTGCCGAACGCCTTGGCGCGACAGAGCGCAGGGACTCGAGGGGCGGCGCATTGCCGACCCGGATCTCGGCGCCCTCGCGCGCGTCGAGCGAGCGCC
>DASVOY010000497.1:0-1782 GCA_036383115.1 Allostellaceae bacterium | reverse complement strand
GCCGTCGGGACGGCGGATCTCCTTGGCCGTGCGTACGATCACCGCCTGGTGCACGTCGCCCTTCTTGACGCGGCCGCGCGGGATCGCCTCCTTGACCGAGACGACGATCACGTCGCCCACCGTCGCCGTCTTGCGCTTCGAGCCGCCCAGCACTTTGATGCACTGGACGCGGCGCGCGCCGGAATTGTCGGCGACGTCGAGATTGGTCTGCATCTGGATCATGGCGCGTCACTCCCCCGCCGCGGCGCGGGAAGCTGTCTTCTTCCGCGGCACGCGCTTGGTCGATGGCCTGGCCGCAGCCTTCGTCCGGGCCTTCCGCGCCACCGGCGCTGCTTCCTCTTGGCCCGGCTCCGGTGCGGCGCCGTTGCCGAGGAGCGCCACCCAGCGCTTCCGCTTCGAGATCGGCCGGCTCTCCTCGATGCGGACGACCTCGCCGGCCTTGACGATGTTGTTCTCGTCATGCGCTGCGTATTTCTTCGAGCGCATGATGAACTTCTTGTAGACGGGGTGCATGACGCGGCGCTCGACGCGGACGATCACCGTCTTGTCGCGCGCGTCCTTCACCGCCACACCTTGTAGGATACGTTTCGGCATGTCTCTTCTCTTTCCTTAGGCGCGCGCGCGCTCGGCCAGAACGGTCCTGATACGCGCGATCTCGCGCCGCACCTGCCGCGACCGGTTGGTGTTCTCGAGCTGCCCGCTCGCCTTCTGGAAGCGCAAATTGAAGCGCTCCTTGGCGAGCTGCTCGAGCTGGGTCTTCAGCTCGTCCTCGGTCTTGCGGCGGACCTCGCTGGCCTTCATGGCTGAGCCTCTCCGGCACGGGTGATGACGCGGGTGGCGATGGGCAGCTTCGCCGCCGCGAGACCGAACGCCTCGCGCGCGGTCGGACCCGGCACGCCGTCGAGCTCGAACATGACGCGGCCCGGCTTCACCCGGCACACCCAGAACTCGGGCGTGCCCTTGCCGCTGCCCATGCGCACTTCGGCGGGCTTCACCGACACCGGCACATCCGGGAAGATGCGGATCCAGACGCGGCCGATGCGCTTGATGTGACGGGTGATGGCGCGCCGCGCCGCCTCGATCTGGCGCGCGGTGACGCGGCCGGGCTCGGTCGCCTTGAGCCCGTAATTGCCGAAATTGAGCGTCGTGCCGCCCTTGGCCTCGCCATGGATGCGGCCCTTATGCGCCTTGCGGTACTTGGTGCGTTTCGGTGAAAGCATGATCCCAGAACCTCTTCAACCCCTCAGGCGCGCGCCTGCTGCTGCTCGGCCGCGCGCTTGTCCTGCGCCATCGGGTCGTGCGCCAGCACCTCGCCCTTGAACACCCAGACCTTGACGCCGCAAGTGCCGTAGGTGGTCTTGGCCGTGCCGTAGCCGAAATCCACATCGGCGCGCAGCGTGTGCAGCGGCACGCGGCCCTCGCGATACCACTCCATGCGCGCGATCTCGGCACCGCCGAGACGGCCGGAGCAGTTGATGCGGATGCCGAGCGCGCCCAGGCGCATCGCCGACTGGCCGGCACGCTTCATGGCGCGGCGGAAGGCGACGCGGCGCTCGAGCTGCTGCGCGATGCCGTCGGCGATGAGCTTGGCGTCGATCTCGGGCTTGCGGATCTCGACGATGTTGAGGCTGACCTCGCTGTTGGTCATCTTGGCGATGTCGAGGCGCAGCTTCTCGATGTCGGCGCCCTTCTTGCCGATGACCACGCCGGGCCTTGCCGAGTGGATGGTGATGCGCGTCTTCTTGGCGGCGCGCTCGATGATGATGCGGCTGACGCCGGCCT
>DASVOY010000496.1:0-6142 GCA_036383115.1 Allostellaceae bacterium | reverse complement strand
TCATGATCCCCGTGGCAATAGCCGTTGCAGCCGGTTGTTTTGCCCTGGAAAAAATCACCCCCGGATGGCGTCTGCCCAAGGTCAGGACGTGGCCGTTCCGGGTGATCGCCATCAATCTCGTTCAGCTGACCGTCGTGCTGGTCGCGGGACTTACGTGGGAGCGGTGGCTCTCAACCTACTCGCTGTTTCATCTTTCCGAACATGTCGGCCCCTGGATCGGCGGCTTCGTCGCTTATTTCATCGCGACCTTCGTGTTCTATTGGTGGCACCGCTGGCGGCACGAGGTCGATCTCCTGTGGCGGCTCTTCCACCAGATCCATCACAGCCCGCAGCGCATTGAGGTCATCACCTCTTTCTACAAGCACCCGATCGAGATGACCTTCAACTCCGTGCTGGGGAGCTTGCTCGTCTACTCGCTCTTGGGCCTGACCGTCGAGGCAGGCGCCATCTACACCTTGTTCACGGCATTGGGCGAGTTCTTTTACCACACGAACGTCCGGACGCCGCCCTGGGTCGGATACATATTCCAGCGGCCGGAGATGCATCGCATTCATCACCAGTATGGGCGCCACAAGAACAATTATGGCGATATCGTTTGGTGGGACATGCTGTTCGCCACATACGAAAATCCCGCCGCGTTCACCAAATCCTGTGGATTCAGCGACGCGGATGAGCAGCGTCTGGCCGAGATGCTGATGTTCCGGGATGTCCATCGCATGCCCCCGTCGAACGTGGCGGCCCAATCGGACCGCCGCTGACGCACAGAGGAAGAACCGCCATGCGCGACGGCACCGCGACGCGGGAGCGGATCGATCAGACGGCGATGGCGCTCTTCGTCGGCAAGGGCGTGACCGAGACCACGATCCGCGACATCGCCCAGGGCGCCGGCGTCGCCGAGGGCGCGCTCTACCGCCATTATCGCGGCAAGGACGAGCTGATACTCGACCTGTTCCAGCGCCATTACGCCGCCTTCGCGCGCCGGCTCGACGCGCTTCAGGCCCCCCGCCCCCACATCCGCGACAAGCTTGCGGCGATGATCGAGGAGTGCTGCCGGGTGTTCGACGAGGATCCCGTGCTGTTCCGCTTCCTGCTGCTGGTACAGCACCACTCGCTCCGGCGCGTCGAAGGCGCGGAAACGCCCGTCGACGTGGTGCGCGGCGTGCTTGCCCGCGGCATGGAGCGCGGCGAGGTCCTCAGGGGCGACCCCGATTTCGCCGCGGCGCTGGTCATGGGCGTCATCATCCAGCCGGCCACGTTCAAGACATATGGTCGGCTGCCCGGGCCGATGACCCCGCTCGCCGGCCGGCTCACTACCGCGTGCTGGAACGTGCTGCAAGCCTGACCCCGCTTCAACCGACCGAGGCCTCCGCCATGGCCGAGACCCAGCTTCGCCTGCTCAAGACCCGCCGTCTGCTGCCGCTCTTCGTCACGCAGTTCCTGGGCGCGGTGAACGATAACCTGCTGAAAGTGGCGCTCGTCACACTCGTTACCTACGAGGCCATTGCCGACCCCAACACCACGAAGGCCGCCGTGGTCACCGCGACGGCCATCTTCATCGTCCCCTATGTCGTCTTTTCCGCGACTGCAGGCCAACTCGCCGACAAATACGAGAAGACCGGGCTGATCCGCCTGGTCAAACTCTGGGAGATCGGGGTGGTGATCCTCGCCGCGATCGGATTTGGGTTCGGCGGCAATGGCTTCGTCTATTTCGAGCTCGCCGTGCTCTTTCTGCTGGGCGTGCAGGCGACCTTCTTCGGGCCGGTCAAATACGGCATCCTGCCCGATCTCCTGGCGAGCGACGAGCTGATGGGCGGCAATGCGCTCATCGAGGCCGGTACCTTCCTCGCCATCCTCTTGGGCACCATCGCCGGCGGCGCGCTGATCGTCGCCCCTCACGGCCGGGCGATCGTGCTGGCCGGGCTCTTGGTGGTGGCGATCGGCGGCTTCATGGCCAGCCTCTTCATCCCGCGCACGCGCCGCGCGGCTCCCGAGTTGCGTATCAATCCGAGGGTCTGGGACGAGACCTGGGCCATCATCCGTTTCGCCTGGGAGCGACGCGATCTCCGGTTGACGATCATCGCCATTTCCTGGTTCTGGGCGGTCGGCGCGGTGTTCCTATCGCAATTCCCGATCTACGCCAAAGACACGCTCGGTGCGGATGCCAATGTCGAGACATTGTTCCTCGCGATGTTCTCCATCGGCATCGGCGCGGGCGCGGTGCTATGCGGCCGCTTGCTCAAGGGCGAGGTGAGCGCGCGGCTGGCGCCCTTGGGCGCTGTCGGCATGACGCTCTTCACGCTCGACCTCTACGGCGTCAGCGGCCGCGTCGCCGGCAACGAAGGCGAGCTGGTCGGGATCGTCGGCTTCCTGTCGCATCCCTTGAATTGGCGGCTGCTCGGCGACCTCTTCATGATCGCGCTATGCGGCGGACTGTTCTCGGTGCCGCTCTATGCGCTGCTCCAGGTGCGCAGCGAGGAGAGCCACCGCTCGCGCGTGGTTGCTGCCAACAATGTCGTCAACGCTGTCTTCATTGCGATCTCAGGCGGCGTCAACTGGGTGATGTTGAAGCTCGGCCTCACGGTGGAGCAGGTCTTTCTCGTCATCGGGTTCCTCAACGGCGCGGCGGCACTCATCGTCATGCGGCTCGTGCCGGGCGTGATCGCCAAGACGCTGCTCGCGGCGCTCTTCCGCTTCATCTACCGCGTCGAGGTCAAGGGCATCGAGAATTACGCCAAGGCCGGCGAGCGCGCGGTGATCGTGGCGAATCATCTCTCCTTCTTGGACGGCCCGCTGCTCGCCGCCTTCCTGCCGGGCCGCCCGGCTTTCGCCATTGACACTGAGCGCGCCAAGGCGTGGTGGATCCGGCCGTTCCTCGGCATCTTCGACGCGGTGCCGATCGATCCGACCAAGCCGCTCGCCACCAAGACACTCATCCACGCGGTCGAGGAAGGGCGGCGCGCCGTCATCTTCCCGGAAGGGCGCATCACCGTCACCGGCGCGCTGATGAAGATCTACGAGGGGCCCGGCATGATCGCCGACAAGGCCAAGGCGATGATCCTGCCCGTGCGCATCGACGGCCCGCAATTCACCCGCTTCTCGCGCCTCAAGGGCAAGCTGCGCCTGCGCTGGTTCCCGCCGGTGACCATCACGCTTCAGGAGCCGCACGCGATCGCGCTTCCGCCCGAGATCAAAGGCCGCAAGCGCCGGCGCGAGATCGGGGCCAAGCTCTACGACATCATGTCGTCGATGATGTTCGAGACGGCCGAGACGAAGAAGACCCTTTTCGGTGCCGTGCTCGACGCGCGCGGCCTGCATGGCAGCGGCCGCGCCATCCTCGAGGACATCGAGAGGAAGCCGCTCACCTATGGCCGCCTCATCGCCGGGAGCTTCGTGCTCGGCCGCCGCTTTGCCGCGATCAGTTCGCGCGGCGAGATGATGGGCGTGCTGCTTCCCAATGCGAACGCAGCCGTGGCGACTTTCTTTGCCCTCCACGCCGCCGGGTGCGTGCCGGCGATGCTCAATTTCTCGACCGGCGCCCGGAACATGCTCGCCGCGTGCCGCCTCGCCGGCATCCGCACCATCATCACGTCGCGCCGCTTCGTCGAGCGCGCCAAACTCGAGGAGACGCTCGCCACCCTCGGCGAAGGCCGCACCGTGCTCTACC
The DNA here is from genome assembly GCA_036383115.1 of Allostellaceae bacterium. GTDB lineage: Bacteria > Pseudomonadota > Alphaproteobacteria > ATCC43930 > CGMCC-115725 > DAHUYF01. Next base: position 2,478 of record DASVOY010000496.1, on the reverse strand, counting down.
TCGAGGATCTGCGCCGGGAGATCGGCTTACTCGCGCAGCTCCGTGGCCTCGTGGCAGCGCGCTTCGCCCGCACGATCTATCGTCGCGGCGCGCCCAAGCCGGACGACGCCGCGGTGGTGCTTTTCACCTCGGGTTCCGAGGGGACACCGAAGGGCGTCGTGCTGAGCCACGAGAACATCCTCGCGAATTACCACCAGATCGCCGCGCGGGTCGATTTCACGCCGAGCGACATCGTGCTGAACGCACTGCCGCTGTTCCATTCCTTCGGCCTCACCGGCGGCACCCTGTTGCCGCTCATCTCTGGCGTGCGCATCTTTCTCTATCCCTCGCCGCTGCATTACCGCATCGTGCCCGAGGTCGCCTACGACACCAACGCCACGATCCTCTTCGGCACCGACACCTTCCTCGCGGGCTATGCGCGCGCCGCCAGCCCCTACGATTTCTACAGCGTGCGCTACGTCTTCGCCGGCGCCGAGAAGGTGCGTGACGAGACGCGCCGGGTGTGGATGGAAAAATTCGGCCTGCGCATCTTCGAGGGATATGGCGCGACCGAGACCTCGCCGGTCCTCGCCACCAACACGCCGATGCATTACAGGACCGGCACCGTCGGACGCCTGCTGCCGGGCATCGACTGGCGCCTGGACGCGGTCGAGGGCATCGACGAGGGCGGCCGCCTCGTCGTCGCCGGCCCCAATGTGATGAAGGGCTATCTCAGCATGTCGACGCCCGGCGCGATCGATGCGCCGCCCGGCGGCTGGTACGACACCGGCGACATCGTCGCGATCGACGCCGATGGCTACGTGAAGATCCTCGGCCGCGCCAAGCGCTTCGCCAAGATCGCCGGCGAGATGGTGTCGCTGGGCGCAGTCGAGGGCCTGGCCTCCGCGCTCTGGCCCGAATTCCGCCATGCGGCGATAGCGCTGCCCGATGCGCACAAGGGCGAGCAGGTCGTGCTGCTCACCGATAATCCGGACGCGACGGTGGAGGCGCTGCTCGCGCAGGCGCGTGCGGAGCATATCCCCGAGGTGATGGCGCCGCGCGTCGTGCTCCACGTGCAGGCGGTGCCGCTCCTCGCCACCGGCAAGGTCGACTACCCCGCCGCCCGCGCGCTGGCGGAAGAGAAGCTCAGCGCACGGCAGAGCGCGGGCGGGCCGGCGTCGTGAACCGTACGCGGGGCGTGCATCTCGTTGCGCTCCTGCCGATTCGGGCTCGCATCGCCCGCGAGGGTCTCGGGGCATCGACCCGTGCGCGCCGTGACTGCGGTCAGGACGGCCAAGCTGGCGCATCGTGGCCCAGCGGCGCCGGGGGCCGCGCCCAGCGCGGGGGCGTTTCGCCCATGCGCGCGACCGGCCTGATGTGGCGGATCGGCCCGAGCGGCGATGGCGTGTCCAGCGTCATGCGCGCGATCTCGTCGTCCGGCAGTTCCTTTGGCACTTCGGCGATATCGGCGGCATCGAGCAGGCCGCGATCGGCGATCCATTTGCCGGTGCGGGCGAGCGACACGCGCACGCACCAGCTGCCGCCCTCGCGCGCGCGGCGCAGCAGCGCGACCATGGCGCCGAACGCCATCAGGTAGCCGCTGACGTAATCGATGGCCGAGACCGGCAGCAGGCGCGGCTCCTCGCCGCCTTGGAGCATGGCCATGCCGCTCACGCATTGCACCACCGTGTCGAAGCCGCGCCGCCGCGCCCACGGCCCCGCGCCGCCCCAGGCGGAAAGATCGAGATAGACGATGCCGGGCCTGAGGGCCGCGACATCTTCCGCGCCGAAACCACGCGCCGCGAGCGACCCCGGCCGGTAGCCCTGCGAGAACACGTCGCAGCGCCCGTCGCGGATGAGCGCGGCTAGCGTCTCCACCTCTTCCCGACGGCGCAGATCGAGAAAGCATGAGAGCTTGCCGAGGCCGGTGTCGATCTCGAGCTCGCCCGAATGCGGCAGGTGCGGGCCGGAAACCTTGAGCACGTCGGCGCCGTGCTCGGCCAGCGTGCGCGCGGCGGTCGGGCCGGCGAGGACGCGCGTCAGGTCGAGCACGCGGAGGCCGGAAAGCGGCCGGCTGCCGCCGGGCGGCAGCTTCTCGGGCGGCGCGTCGCCGATGCGCTCGATCGCCAGCAGCGGCAAGCCCGCCACTGCGGCAGATTGCGGGTGACGCGCCCACTCCTCCACCCGGCGCACGAACGCCGCGCAGCCGCCGGCGGCATGCACGGCATTCTCGAGCGCCTGCCCATCCCAGGACCGGGCCGCGCCCGCGACCGCGTCGCGAGCCGCATCCGGCGCGAGACCGAGCACGCCGAGCGCCGCCGCGCGGTGGTTCGGGAAATTGCAGTGCAGGAAGGTCCAGCCGCCGTCGCGGGTCTGGTAGAGGCCGCTCACGGGGTCGAACGGCTCCTTGGGCGGCGCGCCGGCGACGCGCAGATAGCGCGCGCTCCGCAGCGCCGCGGCGGCATGGCGCAGATCGACGGCGACCGGCTGCCGCGCACG
>DASVOY010000495.1:0-4820 GCA_036383115.1 Allostellaceae bacterium | reverse complement strand
CCGGGCGAGATATTGATGTCGAGGATGCTGGCGACGGGATAGCGCTGCAGCACGGTCCGCACGGTGAGCGCGTTGTAGAGGTTGATCCAGTAGGCGAGCTGCTCGGCCCGACGATAGCCGGTGATCGGCAAGCCGCCCAGCGCATCGATATAGATGCCGAGCGCGCTGCGATCCTCGGGCAGCACGCGGCCATAGGCGAGACGGTTGATGCCGTCGGCTCCCGGCATGAGATAGCGCGCAACAAAGCCGTTCCAGGCGCTGTGGTCGATGACGCCCCGCGCGCGCTCGTCGCTCGCCGCCCAGCGCGGCCAGGGATCGGGCGACGGCGCGGCGCGGGCGATGCCGGGAGCCACCGCCGCCAGCAGCAACCCGCCGAGCACCGCCCGGCGGCCGGGGCGTTGCGTCATGATCGCGCCGACAGCCGCGTGGTTTCGGTGTTCCGCACCGGCTCTTCCCGCCGCGCCGCGGCAGCGCCGGCGGCCATGGGCAGGCGCAGGCAGAAGGCCGTGCCGGCGGCGGTGCTGTCGCACAGCGATATGTCGCCGCCATGGGCGCGCATAATCTCGCGCGCGATGGCGAGCCCGAGCCCGGTGCCGCCGGGGCGCGCCGAGCCGGCGAAGGGACGGAAGAGATTGTCGCGCGCCTTGGGCGGCAGGCCCGGCCCGTCATCGGCCATCTCGATCAACACCGCCTCGATGTCCGGCCGGGTACGGACGGTGACGCAATGCGCGCCCGCCTCGATGGCGTTGCGCACGAGGTTGAGGACCACGCGGAAGAGCTGATCGCGATCCGCCTCGATCATGAAGGTGGCCGGTACCTCGTCGACGAGACGCATCGCCCCTTCGCCTTTGGGATCGACCACCTCGGCGATCTCCTCGACAAGGCCGGCAAGCGCGAAGCGGCTGAGCCGCAGCGGCGGCGCGCCTTCGCGGGTGTAGCTGAGCGTGCCCGTCGTCAGCGCCACCGCACGGTCGATGGCGGAGAGCAGCGCCGGCGTCACCCGCCTCACCTCGGGCGCGGCGCTGCCGACAAGGGCGTCCGACATCAGCCGCGCCGTCGACAGGATATTGCGCAGGTCGTGGTTGATCTTGGTGACCGCCGTACCGAGCGCGGCGAGCCGCGCGTTGTGGCGGAGAGCCTGGCGCACCGTTTCCTGCATCACGGCAAGCTCGCGCTGCGCCAAGCCGATCTCGTCGCCGCGGCTCGATGGCGCGATCACGCGCGAGGCGTCCTCGGGATCGGCGCTGAACGCCATCATGCTGCCGGTGAGCCGCCGCAGCGGCATGACCAGCAGCCACTGAAGCGACAGATAGACGAGCGCCGCCGTGATGAGCGAGATGACCACCGACAGCTCGAGAACCCTGATGCCGAAAGCCCACATCTCCGCGCGCATCGGCGGCTCGTCGAGGATCACCTCGACGGTGACGTCCGGGTCCTTGGACGACGTATCGAGCACGCGCAGGATGCGGTCGGCCTTCTCGCCGAGTGCCATCATCGCGTCGCCGATGAGCGCGAACATGCCCGCCTGGCGCAGGTCGTAGGTCGCGTCCAGGTGCGGCGCACCACCGTTGTCGAGCATCAGCGTCACCTTCGGCTTGTGCAGGATGATGCCGTAGGCGCCGACATGCGCCAGGAGCTCGTTGGCGAGCTCCTGGCTCACCATGTTGTCGGGCGTCGCCTCGAGCGCGAGGATGGCGAGATGTGCGTCGGCGATGTGCTGCTGGAGATAATTGAGCCGGAAGCGCGCAACCGAGGGCACGAAGATCAGCACCTCGCTCAGCATCACGAAGAGCACAGTGAGGACCAGCAGCCGCGCCGATAGGCTGTTGAGGAACGGGGGCAGCGAGACTTTCCTGCCGATCATGGCATCAGCCTAGCACACCCGGCGCGCTTCGGCTGACACTTGGCTCAGCCGAAGCGCGCCAGAAACCGGACGATCCGGCGCGTGCGCTCGCTGTACAGCTTGGGCGTGTAGAAGCTGCCCGCGGCGCGCTTGTTGACCTCGCCCAAGGTCGGATAGGGCGCGATGAAGCCGGCGACCGTGGAGAGCTTGACGCCAGCGCTGATCGCCAGGCCCCAGAGCTGGATGAGCTCGCCCGCATGCGGGCCGACCATCGAGGCGCCGAGCACGCGGCCGTTGCGCCGCGCCAGCACCTTGACCACGCCATGGATCTCGCGCTCCGTCTGGGCCCGGTCGTTCTCGTGGAAGGGCCAGCGCAGCACCCGGACATCGGCGCCGTGGGCCGCGAGCGCCTCGGCCTCGGTCATGCCGATTTGGGCCAGCTCCGGGTCGGTATAGGTGACCCAGGGCAGCGCGCGGTAATCGACCTTGGCCGGCAGGCGGAACAGCGCGTTGCGGATGACGATGCCGGCGTGATAGCCGGCAATATGCGTGAATTGCGGCCCGCCCGCGGCATCGCCCGCGGCATAGACGCGGCGGTTCGTCGTCCGCAGCCGGCGATCGACCACGAGCGCGCCCCGCGCATCGACGGCGATGCCCGCCTTGTCGAGATCGAGCCCGGCGAGGTTGGCGCGGCGGCCGGCCGCCACCAGCAGATGCGAGCCCTCGATCCGCCGCTCGCCGGCGCCGTCCTCGATCACCACCGCGATGCGCGCGCCGGTGCGCTCGACGCGGCGGATCTTGACGCCCTCCTCGATGGCGACGCCGTCGGCGATGAGCCGCTGGACCAGCAGCCGGGCGAGTTCGGGGTCGTCCTTGGCGAGGACGCGCGCCACTTCGAGCACGGTGACACGCGCGCCCAGGAGGCGATGCGCCTGCGCCATCTCCATGCCGATGGGCCCGCCGCCGATCACGATGAGGTGCTCAGGCAGCGCCCGGTTCTCGAACACCGTCTCGTTGGTGAGGAAGGGGACATCCTTGAGGCCGGGGATCGGCGGCACCATTGGCGTCGAGCCGGTACCGATAACGATGCGGCGCGCACGGATGTGATGATCGCCCGCCGCGACCTCGCGCGCCCCGGCAAAGCGAGCGTCTGCCTTGATGACGCGCACGCCCAAGCCCTCGAAGCGCTCTACCGAATCATTGGGCGCGATGGCGGCGATGACCTCGTGGACATGGCGCATGACGGCCGGGAAATCGACCGAGGGCGGCGTGTCGGAGAGGCCGAAAGCGCCGTCGAGGCGCGCCGCCTTGACGCGCTTGGCCGCGGCGAGCAGCGCTTTCGACGGCACGCAGCCGTAATTGAGGCAGTCGCCGCCCATCTTGCCGCGCTCGATCAGCACCGTCTTCATGCCGAGCTGCGACGCGCCGGCGGCGATGCTCAACCCGCCGGAGCCCGCGCCGATGACGCAGACATCGGCGTCGATCCGCTCGGTCACCGCGCCGGCTCCCGCCGCAGCTTCTTGTAGACGACCGGCACGAGCGCGAGGAGCGCGAGCGCGACCAGCGGCAGAAGCACGCGCGGCTGGAAGATGATGTGGAGATCGGGCGTCTGGCCTGCCTCGATGATGGCCCCGAGACCGGCGCCGAGCCCGGCATAGACGAAGGTGGCCGGCGCCATGCCGATACAGCTGAAGATCACATAAGTGCGCAACGGCACGCCGAGAAAGGCCGGCACCAGGTTGACCAGCCAGAACGGGAAGAGCGGCACCAGCCGCAATACCAGAAGATAGCTCGCGGCGTCCTCGCGGAAGCCGGCCTCGAGCTTGCGCAGGAAGGGGCCGGCGCGGCGCCGCAGCGGCTCGCCGAAACTGGTCCGGGCGACGAGGAAGACGATCGTAGCGCCGCCGGTCGCGCCGATGAGCGCATAAAGCCCGCCGAGCCAGGTCCCGAAGAGGAAGCCCGCCGTCACCGTCAGGAAGGCGCCGCCGGGTACCGAGAGCGCGATGATGGCGGCATAGATCAGGATGAAGACGACCGCCGCCACGACACCCAGCCGCGCCACCTCGGCGAGCAGCCATTCACGATGCTCGGCCAGCGCCTGGAAGGTGAAATAGCGGCCGAGCCCCAAGGCGAAGAAGGCAACGATCGCCGCCACCAGCACGAGCAGCGGCAGCCAGCGGCGCAGCCCGCCCGTCCGGCGTTGCCCCTTGCTCACCTTATCCATCTCGGAGTCCATGTCCGGCCCTCGCCGCGCCCGGGTAAATCCTAGCCGCGGCTCCCCTCCGCACCAGTCACCTTGCCGTGACACGCCGGCGAGGACATGACCGAGCGGCGTTGACTTCGCCCGACCGCTCCCCTATACAGCGGCCTCGATCCCTTGAGAAGTGTCGCCGGAGTCCGTGCCGTGAAGCGCACCTATCAGCCGAGCAAACTCGTCCGCAAGCGCCGCCACGGCTTCCGGGCCCGCATGGCCACGGTGGGCGGCCGCCGCGTGCTGGCGAGCCGCCGGGCCAAAGGGCGCAAGCGCCTCTCCGCCTGACGGAGTGCATGGGCGACATTGCGCGGCTGAAGCGGCGGGCCGAGTTCCTTCGGGTTGCCGGCAGCGGGCGCAAGTCGGTCACCCCCGGCCTCATCCTGCAAGCCCTGGCCCGTCCGGCCGGCGCGGTTTCGCCCGAGGGTAGCGCGCTGCGCATCGGCTTTACCGCGAGCCGCAAGGTCGGCATCGCGGTCGAGCGCAATCGAGCGCGGCGGCGCTTGCGAGCGGTGGTGGACCAGGTGATGCCTCTTCACGCGGCGCCCGGTCATGATTATGTGGTGATCGCCCGCGCCGCGACCATGGGACGGCCCTTCGCGGCGCTGGCGAGCGATCTCGAGAAGGCGCTGCGGCACCTGGGCGCCTACCGTGAAGCTCCGGCGACGGCCGGCAAAAGGTAAGCGATGCGTCAGAAGGCAAGGAGATGGTGGTGAGCGCTCTGCT
>DASVOY010000494.1:0-5935 GCA_036383115.1 Allostellaceae bacterium | reverse complement strand
GGGGCTGCTGGACCAGGGGCTGAAGGTGCGCCCGCTGGTGCTGCCCGACCGCTTCATCGACCACGACACGCCGCAGCGCCAGTACGAGGACGCCGGGCTCGCCGCCAAGCACATCGCACAGACCGCCCTCGCCGCGCTGGGGCGCGCGCTCCGGCCGGTATCGGCCACGGCATGATCTCGCGCCGCCTTCTGCTGGCTGCCACGATGCTGGCGGCCGCGGCGGCGCAGCCGCAGACCGCAAGCGCCGCCGATCCAACGCCGACGGCAACGATCTCGTCCTTTTACGACGCGCTGCTGGGGGTGATGAAGGAAGGGCCGGCACTGGGCTTCAAGGGCCGGTACGATCGGTTGAGTCCGGTCATTCATCGCGTCTTCGACCTGCCGCTGATGACGCGGCTCATGGTCGGGCCACAATGGACCAGCATGACGCCGACGCAGCAGGAACAGCTCATCAATGCCTTCGGCGATTTCAGCGTGGCCACCTATGCGAGCCGGTTCGACGAATATTCCGGCGAGCGCTTCCAGGTCGATCCCAATCCGACGCAGACCGCGAGCGGCGCGATTGTCCGCAGCAAGCTCGTGAAGAGCGATGGCGATCCGGTCGAGCTCGACTATCTCGTGCGCGACTCCAACCGCGACTGGCAGATCGTCGATGTCTATCTGAGCGGCACCGTGAGCGAACTGGCGACGCGCCGTTCGGAGTTCTCCTCGGTGCTGCGCCGGGACGGCCCCGACGCGCTTGTCGATCTCCTGCAGAAAAAGGCGGCGCAGCTTCGCGGCTGAAGCGCGCCCTCTAGCGCGGTACCGCTCGCGTCACGCGCGGGCCGGACGCAGGATCCTTGTAGATGCTGTCGAGATCGGGATTGTCGAGCTCGGGCAGCGGCGCCGGCTCGCCGTGGCGCAGCTCGGAGGCGCGATGCTGGCGGAAGAGGCTGCGCAGTTGGGCATAGAAATCGATGGCATTCCGCTGCAGCTCGTCCAGCGTCTGGATGTTGCGCGCGCGCTGGTCGACGCCGTTGATGAGGTAGCGGCCATAATCGGCGTTGTCGATGGACGTGCCGGAGAAGGCATGGCTGTAGGGATCGGCGTAGCCGTCGACGCCGGTGCCGATGGCGTCGCGCGGATTCGACGGTCCGAGGATGGGGAGCACGATATAGGGTCCGTCCGGCACGCCCCAGCGCCAGAGGGTCTGGCCGAAATCGCCGCTCTGCTTCTCGAGCCCCGCTTTGGTCGCAATATCGATGGTGCCGCCGAGGCCAAGCGTGCTGTTCGTCAGGAAGCGGCCCGCGGTGTCGTGGGCGCGTCTGAACTCGCCTTGCAGCATGTTATTGGCGAAGACGATGGGCTCGCCGAGGTTGTCGAGAAAATGCCGAATCGCGTTGCGGCCGACCTCGGGGACCGCGGCCTCATAGGTGACGGCGATCGGCCTGAGAAGGATGCGGTCGACGAAGAGATTGAAGCTGAAGATCTTGCGGTTGACCGGTTCGAACGGATCGTTGGTCTTGTCGAATTCGGCCCGCGCGGCCGGATCGCTCGGCGGCGTCGCGCAGGCGGCGAGCGCGAGCGGCAGAAAAGCCAGAAGAGCGGTAGCGTAACGGGCGTTGTTGAATGCGACTCGCAGCAGCATGACCTTGTTCTTTCTCGGGCTTTCGGCCCACCGCCAACCTGCGGCATGGTTTACAATGCGCCGGCCGAATGCAACACCAATTTCGGCCGGCTCCCGGCGGCGGTCGGGCGCCGCGCGGCTGCGACCATCGAGTAGTTAGCATGTACCTCAACGTCTTGACATTGTTCGCAGGGTTGCTGTGTGCGGCGAGCGCGGCAGGCTGTCTCTACCTGCTTTGTGCCGGCGCCGCGGTGCGCCGCTTCGCTGCTCATCCCCGGCCGCGCGCCGGCGCGTCGACTCCGATCAGCGTGCTGAAGCCGCTATGCGGCGAGGACGCCGGCCTTTACGAGAACCTCGCATCCTTCTGCCGACAGGATTATCCGTCCTGGCAGATCGTCTTCGGCGTGCAGGATCCCGCCGATCCTGCCATCGCGGTGGTGCGACGACTGATCGCCGATTTTCCCGAGGCCGATCTCGCTCTGGTAATCGAGAGCCGCCACCACGGCAGCAATCTCAAGGTCGCGAATCTGCAGAACATGCTGCCGGCGGCGCACCACGACACCATCGTCATCGCTGATAGCGACATGCGCGTCACACCCGATTACCTTGCCGAGGTGACGGCGCCGCTCGCCGACAGGGCGACGGGGCTCGTCACCTGCCTCTATCGCGGCGTCCCTGCCGGCGGCATCTGGTCGCAGCTCGCCTGCGCTCACGTCAACTACGGCTACTTGCCGCAGGCGCTCGTCGCCGCGGCGCTGGGTGAGCGCAACGGCTGCTTCGGCGCGACGCTCGCCTTGCGCCGCGACACGCTCGACGCGGTCGGTGGCCTCGCCACGCTCGCCGACGCGCTCGCCGATGACCATGCGCTGGGTGCGGCGGTGCGGCGCCTCGGACTCGGCGTTGTGATCTCGCCGCACCTCGTCGATAATTTCATTGCCGAGCCGAGCTTAAAGGCGTTGTTCCGGCATGAGCTGCGCTGGGCGCGGACGATTCGCGTGATCGCGCCGGCCGGGTATGTCGGCTCGATCGTGACCCAGCCGCTGGCGCTGGCGCTGGCCGCCCTGATTCTGGGTCCCTTGCCGCTGGCGGCGGCCATGGTGCTGGTATTGGCGCTTAGCTGCCGGACCGCCATGGTGCGGATGGTCGACCGCGCGCTCCGGCTGCCGCCGACGCCGCTGTGGTTGGTGCCGGCCCGTGATCTGTTGTCGTTTGCGGTTTTTATCGCTAGTTTCTTCGCGCGAACGGTCGCTTGGCGCGACCGGGAATTTCGCATCGGCCCCAAGGGCCAGCTGATCCCTGGACGGAGATAGACCGGCATGATGAAGACATTGTTCCTTCACCCGCCATCCTACGAGGGCTTCGATGGCGGCGCCGGGTCACGCTATCAGGCGCGACGGGAGATCCGCTCCTTCTGGTATCCGACCTGGCTCGCCCAGCCGGCGGCGCTCGTGCCCGGCAGCCGGCTCATCGACGCACCCCCGGCGCGGCAATCGCTGGCCGAGGTGCTGGATGTCGCCAAGGAGCACGAGCTCGTCGTGCTGCACACTTCGACGCCGTCCTTCGCCTCGGACGTGAAGGTGGCGGAGGCGCTGCGCGAGGCGAAGCCCGGCCTCAAGATCGGCTTCGTCGGCGCGCGCGTCGCCGTGCAGCCGGAGGAGAGCCTCAAGGCCTCGGCCGCCATCGACTTCGTCGGCCGCAACGAGTTCGACTTCACCGTCAAGGAAGTCGCCGAGGGCCGTGCCTTCGACCGCATCGACGGGATCAGCTACCGCAACGCATCGGGCGCCATCGTGCACAATGCCGAGCGCGCGATCCTCGAGGACATGGACCAGCTTCCCTTCGTCACCGAGGTCTACAAGCGCGACCTCGAGATCGAGAACTACTTCATCGGCTATCTCAAGCATCCCTACATGTCGCTCTACACCGGCCGCGGCTGCAAGTCGCGCTGCACCTTCTGCCTGTGGCCGCAGACGGTGGGCGGGCACCGCTACCGCGTGCGCAGCGTCGGCCATGTGGTCGAGGAGATCCGCCTCGCCAAGCACTATTTCCCGCAGGTGAAGGAGTTCTTCTTCGACGACGACACCTTCACCGACAATCTGCCGCGCGCCGAGGCGATCGCGAAGGAGCTCGGCAAGCTCGGCGTCACCTGGTCGTGCAATGCCAAGGCCAACGTGCCGCGCGACACGCTCAAGGTGCTGCGCGACAACGGCCTGCGGCTGCTTCTCGTCGGCTACGAATCGGGCAACCAGAAGATCCTGCACAACATCAAGAAGGGCATGCTGATCGACGTGGCGCGCCGCTTCACGCGGGATTGCCACGATGTCGGCGTCACCATCCACGGCACCTTCATCCTCGGGCTCCCCGGCGAGACAAAGGAGACCATCGAGGAGACGATCCGCTTCGCCACCGAGATCAATCCGCACACGATCCAGGTGTCGCTCGCGGCACCCTATCCCGGCACCTTCCTGCACAAGCAGGCGGTCGAGAATGGCTGGTTCGACGCCGACCATGCCGAGCTCGTCGACGAGCACGGCATCCAGATCGCCCCGCTCCACTACCCGCATCTCTCGCATGAGGAAATCTTCGATTCGGTCGAGACCTTCTACAAGCGCTTCTACTTCCGCGCCGGAAAGATCGCCTCGATCGTCGGCGAGATGGTGCGCAGCCCCGAGATGATGGTGCGGCGCCTGCGCGAGGGCGTCGAGTTCTTCCATTTCCTGCGCGAGCGGGAGATGGCGCACTAAGGCGCGAGCATTGCGCCGCCTCATTGTCTGCGCCGACGATTTCGGGCTCGATGAAGCCGTCAACGCAGCGGTCGAGGCGGCCAGCCGGGACGGCATTCTCACTTGCGCGAGCCTGATGGTCGGTGCGCCGGCGGCGCGCGACGCCGTGGCGCGGGCGCGCCGCTTGCCCGCCTTGCGCGTAGGCCTCCACGTCGTGCTCGTCGATGGCAGGCCGATACTGCCGCCGAGCCAGGTCCCCGCCCTCGTCGACCGCAGCGGCGCCTTCGATGACAACATGCCGCGTGCCGGCATCCGCTTCTTCTTTAGCCCGAGGGCGCGGCGCCAGCTCGCCGCCGAGATCCGCGCGCAGTTCGCGGCGTTCCGCGCCACCGGCCTGACGCTCGATCACGTCAACACTCACAAGCACATGCACATTCACCCGACCGTCGCCTCGCTCATCGTCGCGATCGGCCGCGAGTTCGGCCTGCGCGCGATGCGGGTGCCGAACGAGCCCCTGGGACCGCTGCGCCGCGCTGCCGCGGCCGAAGGCACGCGCGTGGCGATGCCGCTCTATGCGCCGTGGATCGCGCTGCTGCGGCGTCGGCTGCGGCGCCACGGGCTCGCGCTCAACGACCATCTGCTCGGCCTCGCCTGGAGCGGCGGCATGACCGAGGCGCGGGTGCTGCGCCTGCTCGCGGCGCTGCCGGAAGGGACGACCGAGCTCTATAGCCACCCCGCCGTGGTGCAGACGCCGGCGCTCGCGCGCACCATGCCGACGTATCGGCCGGCCGAGGAGCTTGCCGCGCTGGTGAGCCCGGCCGTGCGCCGGCTCATCGAGAGCGCCGGCATCCGCCTCGTCAGCTACGGCGACCTCGCTGCCGCATCTCCGTGATCCGCGTCGCCACTCTCGTCGGCCTCGCCGGCCTCGCCCTCGCGACGGCGCTGTTCATCTGGCAGGGCCTCGGGCCAGTGCTCGGCGCCTTCGCCGCGGCCGGGATCGGCATCCTTTGGGCGGGCCTGTTTCATCTCCTACCCATGACGATCAACGCGCGCGCTTGGCAGATCCTGCTGCCGCGCCGCAGTCGCGCCTCGCTCCTGTTCTTTGTCGGCGCGGTGTGGCTGCGCGAGGCGGTGAACGGGCTGCTGCCGGTGGCGCGGATCGGCGGGGAGGTTGTCTCGGCGCAGCTGCTGATCCGGCACGGCCTGCGCCCCGCCACTGCCGTGGCGAGCCTCGTCGTCGACATGACCGTGTCGCTCCTGTCGCAATTCGCCTTCACGCTGATCGGGCTGGCGCTGCTGCTCGTGCGTGGTGCCGAGGGCGGCATGGTCCGCGACATCGCGCTTGGCCTGGCCGCGACGGTGCCGCTGGCGGGTGTGCTCCTCGCCCTCCAGCGCGCCGGCGCGTTCACGCTGCTCGCCAAACTGTTCCGCGCCATGTTTGGCGACCGCTTCGACGCGCTCGTCGGCGGCGCGGCGCCGCTCGATCGCGCCGTGCGGCGGCTCTATCGCCGGCGCGTCGCCGTGCTCTTCTGCTTCCTCCGGCAACTCGCCGGCTGGGTGGCAGGCGCGGGCGAGGTCTGGCTCGCCCTCTATTTTCTAGGATCGG